>JBKOUY010000033.1:0-28045 GCA_046723645.1 Actinomycetota bacterium
TGACGACGCCGAGGCGGTCGCGCCGGTCACGGCGTTTGTCCGACGGGCGGCGAGCGCGTCACGCGATGCCCGGTTGCGGGCGGCCCGGCGCTGCTTGGAGGTCTGGCGCTTGTCCGGCACAGCGGACAACGGTACGCCGCCGAGCACCCCGGGAGCGATCCGGTGCCCCCGCACTCAGAGGCCGAGTGGATAGGCCCGCATGCGGGCACCGAACCGTACGGGATTAGCAGCGCAAGCCCAGGCCTCACAGCTCGGCCTCCGGACAACACTGACAACGGTTCGCAGAGACGACGAACCGCTCCGCGCATCTTCTCATGCGAGTGGGCCCCGTGGACGCGGTTCAATCCCCACATGGATGTGCGCATCGGGACGTTCAACCTGAACAACCTGTTCGATCGCTTCAACTTCGAGGCCGACCTGGGGACGCTGCCCGCCGCCGACCGCAACGTCCAGACCACGTACCAGTGGGTGTTCGTCGGGCAGGGCACCGGGCCGGAGGCCCCACCGCCCCAGCTCGACGCCCCCACGTCGTCGTCGCCCGTCTTCCGGATCCAGAAAGGCGTGCGGGGCGAGCTCGTCCAGGGCAAGCCCGCCGCCGCCCAGCAGGCCCTGGCGGCCCGGATCGCCGCCGTCGACGCCGCCGTGCTCGCACTGCAGGAGGTCGAGAACCTCGACGCCCTGAGACGCTTCAACCGGGGCGTCGTCGCGCAGCCCTACGCCCATGAGGTCCTCATCGAGGGCAACGACCCTCGGTTCATCGACGTCGCGGTGCTCTCCCGCCTGCCGGTCGCAAACGTCACCAGCCACCGCTTCGAAATCCACCCCGACGACCCGGACATGCCGGTGTTCGGACGCGACCTCCTGGAGCTCCAGGTGTTCAACGAGAGCCGGGACCGGAGGCTGCTGACCCTCTTCGTCACCCACCTCAAGTCGAAGTTCATCCCGTTCGGCGACCCCGACCCCGCGGCCACGGCGCGGGCCAACGACCAGCTGCGCACCCGGCAGGCCGAGACCATCGCCCGCGTCGTGGCCGCCCGGACGCGTCCCGACACCCGCTATCTCGTCATGGGGGACCTCAACGACGCTCCCGAGGCCGCCACGCTGGCGCCGATGGTGTCCGGGCTCGGCCTCGTCGACGGGCTGGTGGGCGTGACCGAGAGCCGCCCGCCGCCGGCGGCGGCGCCGGAGAACTCGCCGACCACGGTGCGCTGGACGCACCGTCACTCGGTCGCCAACGCCCCCGACGCGTTCGAGCTGTTCGACCAGGTCTGGCTCAGCCCCGCCCTCGCGGGCCGCCTCGCGCACGCCGAGATCGAGCGGCGGAGGGCCTGGAACGCCAGCTCGGAGGGCGTCGGCAGCGATCACGACCCCGCGTGGATCCAGCTCACCGGCCTGTGAGCCGAGCGGCGGGCGTCGGCGAGCGCGGGGCGGCGGCCCATGTTTGGATGGAGCCCAAACCCTGTCGATCGCGGCCGCACCGGGTTCTGACCGTGCGGGGCTGCGGTCGGTATAGTCGCACGGCCGTGCGATGGCACCGGCGGGGTCGACGAAGGAGCGGTTCCTGTGGCTCGAACCTCCACCAAGCGGGTCACATCCCCTGCGGTCGTGCAGCTGAACACCCGGCACGATGGTCCGAAGCGATCCTCGCTGGCGCAGGAGCGCTCGCGCGAAACGAGGCGCAAGCTGGTCAAGGCTGCCCTCGATCTGTGGAGCGAGCGCGGCTTCGAGACCGGGATCGACAGCACGACCGCCGAGGAGATCGCCGCCCGGGCGGGCGTCGCCAAGGGGACCTTCTACTTCCACTTCGCCCGCAAGGAGCAGGTCCTGCTCGAGATGGGTTGGCTCACCGCCAGGGCGCTATACGAGGACGCCCTCCGCGCCCTCGCGCACGGGCGGTCGCTCGATACGGTCCTCGACCAGCTGATGACGAAGCTCGCCCGGCGCATCGAGAAGGGGCCCCGCGCCGCCGTCGGCCGCATGATCCAGGAGTTCCACCGCGCCCCGGAGTCCGAGGTCCTGTACGACCAGGAGCACTTCGGGTTCCAGCGGGCGTTCTCGGTCGTGTTCACCCACGCCCAGGACTCTGGTGAGCTGCCCGACGACCTCGCCCCCCGGGACCTGGCGGCGATGCTCACGGCGCTGGTCATGGACGGGATCAGGGACTGGACCGTCGACGAGCGGGTCGACCTCGCCGCCGTGCTGCGCCAGCGCACCGCGCTGCTGCTGGCGGGTGCCCGCAACCTGGTCGTCGCGCCGCCCCGCCGGCGCCGGGCGGCCCCCTCGCCGCACCGGGGATGAGCCGCCGGACCGTCCAATTGTTGGCCAACGAACAATTACGTACCTGGTCCCGGGTGACAGGTCCCCTTACGATCCCCGCATGCCGATCCGCGAGTTCTTCCACCTGATCCACGTCGTCGACGACCAGGACGAGGCCGACGCCTGGTATGACGAGGTCTTCAAGCCCCAGCGGTTCATCCAGAAGAACTGGTCGGACGTCGAGCGGCGGTGGGCCTCGCTGGCGATGATCGGCGATTTCATGATCGAGGTGATCGAACCGGGCCCGGAGCCACTGGACCAGGCGGCGCCGCTGGGCCGGTTTCGCACCCGGTTCGGCCAGCACTTCCACTCGCTCGCGTGGTACGTCGACGCACCCGACCTGCGCGCCCTTTTCGACGAGCTGCGCACCCACGGCGTGAGGATCGCGAAGCCCGGTGGCGGCATCTTCCCGGACGGTGACCTCGACCCGGGCCCCACGATCTTCACCCATCCCAAGGACACCTTCGGCCAGCTCGAGTTCGTCGCCCTCGACGACTTCTGGCGGGGGCACGACCCGCGGTTCGGGGCGGCGTGGACGCCTTCCTTCTGGCGGGACGACCATCCCCTCGGCATCGAGCGCGTGGCCCACTTCACGACCGTGGTGGCCGACGTCGAGAAGGCACGGGCGCTCTTCGAGGGGCCGATCGGGGGACGCCTCCTCCACGCCGAGGAGTCGGCGACTGCCGAGAGTGCGTTCGTCGCCGTGGCCAGCGACTCGATCGTCGAGCTTGCCCGGCCGACCACCGCAAGCTCCCGGCTCGCCGCCGACCTTGCCGGAGCCGGCGAGCTCCCGCATGCGTGCACGTTCAAGGTGGTCGACCTCGAAGCGGCCGAGCGTCACGTCGAGGGCGTCGGTGTCGGCGTGGCCGACCGCTCCGGCAACGGCTTCACGCTCGAGCCGGCGGACTGCTTCGGTGCCGTCTATGCGTTCACGAGCCGGGTTGTGCCGGGAGATCCGCGGGCGTGAATCTGGACCGGGTACAGGAATTTGCCGTCGGTGAGCCGGCGGCCTGACAGGAGCCATGCCCATGACACCCGATCCGAGTACGGGCCAAAGGTCCGCGTGAACACCCTGTCGCCCGGCCCGTTCCTCACCGACATCTCCTGGGCCTGGCCACCGGGACAGCGCGAGAAGGCGGACAACGCCCTGGGCCGCCCGGGAAACCCCGAGGAGATCGTGACCGCGGCGCTGTTCCTCGCCAGCCCGGCCTCGAGCTACACGAGCGGCGCCATCGTGCGCGTGGACGGCGGTCTGCACGTGGGCCAGTGAGCCACCCGCGGGCGGGCAGTGCCGCAGCGCCGCCCCGCGCGGGCGATCAGTTCCGGGGTAGGTCGCGGAACGGCACGCTCCGGTTGGTGCCGGGCTCGCGGGGTAGGCCGAGCACGCGTTCGCCGACGATGTTGCGCTGGATCTGATCCGACCCGCCGTAGATCGGCGGCCCCTGCGCAAACAACGCAGCCTCCAACAGCTCGCCCAGGTCGGCGATGCCCGTGGCCGCCGCAGCCGCCGCGACCGCCCGCTGGTCGTAGCCGTGGACCATCCCCGCCGCCTGCAACACCGTGAAGGTCACGTCGCGGCTCAGGCGGACCACATGGCTCTGCGCCATCTTGGCCAGGTTCGGGAGCCCGGGCAGCTCGCCACCGGACTCCTGGAGGGCGCGCGCGCGCCGGCTGGTCAGCGCCAGCAGGCGCTCCAACGTGTAGAGCCGCACGAGGCCCTGCCGAACGACCGGGTCGGAGCTCCGCCCGACCTCGCGTGCCAGCTCGGCGAGCCGTGGCCAGCCACCCAGGCGCGAGGCCACCGCCGGCGCCTCGCCGTCCGGAGCGACGACGAAGGAGCCGGCGGACCGGTCGAGGTCGCCCGCGATCGGCCCCGGCCTCGCCATCGTCGTCGCGCCGGCGCCGCCCGAGAGCGCTCGCTCGAAGGCGAGCGTGGTGTTGGCCACCGTCCATCCGTTGCCCTCGCCGCCGACCAGGTCGTCGTCGGCGACGCGCGCATCGGTGATGAACACCTCGTTGAACAGGCTGCGGCCGGTCATCTCCCGCAGCGGTCGCACCTCGATGCCGGGCTGGTCCATGCGGATGATGAAGTAGGAGATCCCGGCGTGCTTGGGGACGTCCACGTTCGTCCGTGCGACCAGCATCGCCTTGTTGGCGACCTGGCCGCCCGACGTCCACACCTTCTGGCCGTTGACGACCCAATCGTCGCCGTCGCGGACCGCCAGGGTCTGGAGCCCCGCGAGGTCCGACCCGGCGTTGGGCTCGCTGAACAGCTGGCAGTAGCCGTCGCCGCCCGTGACGATCCCCGGCAGGTGCCGCCGCTTCTGGTCGTCGGTGCCATGGACGAGAAGGGTGGGGGCGGCCATCCCGGCCGCGAAGCCGACGGGGGCCGGCACCGCGCCGAACCGTTGGATCGCCGCGGACACCGCGAGCCCGTCCGGACGCGACAGCCCCCGGCCGTACCACTCCCGCGGCCAGTGCGGTTGGGCCCATCCGGACTCGCCGAGCCGGCGCCACCACTCGCGCAGCGACAGCTCCGGGTCCCAGTTGGCCTCCAACCACGCGGCCAGCTCGCGACGGCTCACTTGAGCAGGGGATCCCGGGGCAGGCCCAGGATGCGTTCGCCGATCTGGTTGCGGGTGATCTCCGAGGTCCCGCCGGCGATCGACAGGGCCCGGCTGAAGATGAGGGCCGCCCCGACCTCGCCACCGAGGCCGTCTGCCAGGGCGACGTCGGGGCCGAGGATGGCAAGGCCCGCATCCGCAACCCGCTGTGAGTGCTCGGCGCTGAGGAGCTTGGTCACGTTTCCCTCGGGCCCGGGTTCGCCCCCGGTGACGGCCCGCTCGGCCCGCCGGAGGTTGAGGATTCGCATCGTCTGCGCCTCGGCCAGCAGCCGGCCGACCGTGCGACCGGCATCGGGCACGGCATCCCTGCGCCGCCTGTAGGCCTCGAGCAGGAAGTCCCCGCGCCGGACGCCGCCCTCGCCGCCACCGATGCTGACCCGCTCGTTCCCGAGCGTCGAGCGCGCCACCGTCCAGCCGCCATTCACCGGCCCCACGACGTCGTCGTCGGGGACGAAGACCTCGTCGAAGAAGACCTCGTTGAACATCGCACCGCCGGACGCCTCGCGCAGCGGGCGCACGTCGACTCCTTCGGCGTCCATGTCGATGACCATGACGGTGATGCCGGCGTGCTTCGGGGCGTCCGGATCCGTGCGCACGGTCGCCAGGCCGCGCTGGCAGAACTGCGCGCCGCTGGTCCACACCTTCTGGCCGCTGACGCGCCATCCCCCGTCGACGCGCGTCCCCCGCGTGCGGATGCCGGCGGCGTCGGATCCGGCGTTGGGCTCGCTGAACAGCTGACACCACACCAGCTCGCCCTCGAGGCTCGGCCGCACCCACCGCTCCACCTGGTCGGCGCTGGCGTGCTGGATCAGCGTGAGAATGATCCAGCCGCTGATGCCGTACTGGGGCCGCTCGACGCCAGCGCGGTCGAGCTCCTGGTCGATGACGATCTGCTCGACGGGCCGGGCGGCGCGACCCCAGGGCCTCGGCCAGTGCGGCATCGCCAGACCCGTCTCGATCAGCCGCCGGCGCCGTTGTCCGGCGGGCAGCGCCGCGACATGCGCGGCCAACGCCCGGATCTCCTGGCGGATCGCGGCGGCCTCGGGCGGGAGCTCGAGGTCCAGCCGGCGGGCCACCCCCGCGTCGGCGAGGCGGGCCACGTCCTCCGCGGCCGACCCGGGTTCGAACAGCGCCGCCAGCGCACCGGCCCGGCGCAGCAGCATGTGCCCGTCGTGCTCCCAGGTGAAGCCGATGCCCCCGTGCACCTGGATGTTGAGCTGCGCGTTGCGGACGTAGGCGGACAGCGCCTGGGTGGCGGCGACCGCGCTCGCCAGCGCGAACTGTTGGTCGTCCCCCGTCGCAGCCCGGGCGGCGTCCCAGGTGGCGGCCGTGGCCATCTCGGCGGCGACGAGCATGTCGGCGCAGTGGTGTTTCACCGCGCCGTAGGTGCCGATGACCCGCCCGAACTGCTCGCGGGTTTTGGCGTAGTCGGTCGCCATCTCGACGCATTCGTGGGCGCCGCCGGACGCCTCGGCGGCCGCGAGGGTGCGGGCAAACGCCAGTGCCCGAGCCCTCCGGCCGGCGAGGATGCTCACGGCGTCCAGCGGCACGCGGTCGAGCCGGACCCTGGCCGACCGCCTCGTCGGATCGAGGTTGCCCGCCGCCGTCGCGCTGACGCCCGTCGTCCCGACGGGCACGACCGCCAGGTCGTCTCCGACGGCCACCGCCAGGAGGTCGGCCGTGCCCGCGCCCAGCACGACCCCGGCGTCGCCGTCGACCACCCCCTCGTCGATCGACAGCGATCCGCCGAACCCCAGGCCGGCGACGGTCGTGCCGTCGACCAGCCCCGGCAACAGGCGGGCGCGCTGGTCGTCGGACCCGCAGTCGGAGATGACGGCCGACAGCACGACCGTCGGCAGGAAGGGCCCGGGCGCCAGGGAGCGGCCCAGCGCCTCGAGGACCACGACGAGCTCGGGCAGGCCGTAGCCCGAACCCCCGTAGCGCTCGGGGACATGGAGGCCGGTCCAGCCGAGCTCGACCATCGAGGCCCAGAAGCGCGGCCTGCCCTCGTCAGGCGCGTCAAGGAGTGCCCTGGCCTCGGCCCGAGCCTTCTCCCCCTGCAGGAACGAACGAGCGACGTCGGCAAGTTCGCGGTGGGCGTCGGTGATCGCAATGGCCATCGATCCCTCCCTCAGACTCGACGGAGCCTCGGGATGCTAGTGGATATGAACTCGGCCCAAATGTCGACCGGGCTCCGCGTGGCCGATGGCCCGGGCGCGCCGATCACGGGGGAGGTCGGTCGATCTGTGCGACCAGCTTCGCGGGGGCGAGGGCGCAGTAGCTCTCGATGACCAGCTCGGTGACCTCGTCCCAGTTCGCCCCGGCGTCGAGCACCATGCCGACCAGATCGGACCCCCACGCCGGCCGGAAGAACGGATGGCCGGCGCCGCGAAGGGCGTCCAGCTCCGGGCCCGAGGATCGGAACGTCATCACCGTGACAGGGCCGTCGGGGAAGTCGACGGCGAGCACGTGGGCGAACATCCGCTTGCGGACCCGCCACTGCGTGCCGGCCCAGACCTGCTTCTCGACGGTCTCGGGCAGCCCGAGGCATAGCGACCGCAGCCCGGTGACGACGTCGTTCGGGACGTCCGCGTACTCGGTCGCCGCCAGTGCCAGCGACGATGCACGCGCCAGGTGATCCAGCCGATCCTCGTCACGCTCGTCCACACCCATGGTCCCCGGTCCGCGATCCCCCGATGCATTGGCCCGCCGGCATCCGTCTACACCAGCGTGGCACGCGAGTGACAGAGTTACGCCGTGCCTGCGGCCAGCCGTCCCCCCGGTGGCTTCCACTCGGTGACGCCCCGCATCGTGGTGTCCGATGCCGGGGCGCAGGTCGAGTTCCTGCGGGCGGTGTTCGACGCCGCCGGCGAGGTGTCAGCCGACCGGCCGGCGGAGGTCCGGATCGGCGACTCGCTCGTCATGGTCACGTCGGCAGGCGCCCGCGAGCCGTTTCCCGCGTTCCTCTACGTCTACGTCGACGATGCGGACGACACGTATCGGCGGGCGCTGGACGCGGGCGCGGTGACGATCGAGGAGCCGCTCGACACCCCGTACGGCGACCGTCGGGCGATGGTCCGTGATCCGTTCGGGAACGTGTTCCAGATCGCACACCGGATCCCGCTCGCCCCATAGTCCCCGTGCGCAAAGTGATCTCACCGGCCGATCGGGATGCCTACCTGGCCAGGCTCGGGGTGGACGCCGGGCCGCCGTCGATCGACGGCCTGATCAGGCTGCACCGCGCCCACGTCGAGCGGGTGGCGTTCGAAACGCTGTGGATCCACCTCGGGGAGCGCTGGGGCATCGGCGTCGACGAGTCGACGGCGCGTGTCGCGACCCGGCGGAGGGGCGGGTACTGCTTCCACCTCAACGGCGCGTTCGGCGGGCTGCTCCGGTCGCTCGGCTACGACGTTGTGCGCCACGTGGGCGGCGTGCACGGTCCCGACGGCCCGACCGAGGACAGCATGACCAACCACCTCGTCCTGACGGTTCACGGCCTCCCGACCGACGGCAACCCCGACGGCGACTGGTATGTCGACGCCGGCCTCGGCGACGCCCTGCACGAGCCCCTTCCCCTCATCGCCGGCGAACATCGCCAAGGCCCGTTCGACTTCGTGCTGGACGAGACGCCGGGCGCCGTCGGCGACTGGCACCTCACCCACGACCCGGCCGGCGGCTTCGCAGGCATGTCGTGGCGATCGGCGCCGGTCGGGATGGACGCCTTCGCCAAGCGCCACGCCTGGCTGTCGACGTCGCCGGAGTCGCGATTCGTGCGGGTGCTCACGGCGCAGCGGCGCGATGCGTCCGGCGTCGACATCCTGCGGGGCCTGTCGCTGCGGCGAATCGGCGATCGGGCGTACGAATCGACGCTGACCACCCGGGCGGAACTGGCCGACGTCCTCGGCGACCTCTTCGGCCTCGACGTCACGCCGGTCAGCGACCAGGCGTGGGACGAGCTGTGGGCGAGGGTCCACGCGACCCACGTCGCCTGGGAGTCCACCCGCCAGGGCTGAACGGGGCGCTGGGGGCGCGCAGGGATGCCCTAACGTCGGCTCGTGCAGCGGTGGCAGGCCGGAGGCTGGACGATCACGCGTGTGGCAGACCCGGGCTTCGAGCTGGTGCTGCCCCAGGACGACGAGACCCGAGCGACCCTGCAACGATCGCAGTGGCTCCACCCGAGGTTCGTAACGGACGACTGGGCCCTCCGGGTGGGGTCGAGCGCCATCGTCGTCGCCGACGGCACGCACACGGCGATCGTCGATCCCTGGCTCGCCTTCGACGATCCCGATCGATTCGCCCCGCGCCTGGAGGCACTCGCGACGGCCGGCTGGGGTGCCGACGACATCGACCTCGTGATCAACTCCCACATCGACGGCGTGGGCGCGAACGTCGATCCCGCGACCGGCGCGCCGGCGTTCCCACGCGCTCGGTACCTCGTGCCGGGCATCGAGATGAGCGCCCTGGAGGCAGGCCATCGCCACGACGCCGAAGGGCTCCTCGAGGTCGAACGCGCCGGGTTCCTCGAGCGCTTCGACGACCGCATCGAGCCGGCGCTCGGTCTCGTGCTCGATCCGCTACCGGGGCACAACCCGGGCCACTTCGGCGTCTACGTCGGCGACCCGCCCGAGGCCGTCATCGCGGGCCACCTCTTCCTGCATCCCGCACAGATCGCGAATCCCCAGGCCGCCGACCTCGACCACGATCCGCAGGCGGTGAGGGCGACGAGGCGCGCGCTGCTCGAGCGCTGCCACCGCGACGGCCTGCTGCTGATCGGGCCGCTGTTCGAGGCGCCCGGCGGCGGCACGATCGCACGCGACGGGGAGCGCTGGCGGCTCGAGCCCGCGGCGTGACGACGCCTGCCGGTCGCCCGGCTGGCGCGGTCCCGCCTGCCTAGCGTGGGGGCGTGTCGTCGGAGCGGTTGCGGGTCGCCCAATTGAACGCCGGTTCGCTGCTGGAGCCGGGCTGGGACGAGCGCCGCCACGAGGTCGTGGCGTGGCTCGAGCACCTCGACCCGGACATCGTGTGCCTCCAGGAGATCTGGCAGGACGGCGCCACGCCGAACACGGCGGGCTGGATCGTGGATCGGACGCCCGGCGCCGGCTGGCACTGGCACTTCGGTGGCCGGCCGTTCGGCGCACACCTCTGGCCCGATCCGTCCCTGGAGTTCGGGTCGGCGGTCCTGTCCCGTTGGCCGATCGAGGCGGGCGACTATCACGCCCTCCCGCTGGCGGAGCCGGCCGACGGCTTCGTCGCCAGCGTCCCGTGGGAGCTGGTGCACGTCCGGACCGCGGGTCTCGACGTCTACTCCTGCCATCTCGCCGCCGCGCCCCGGGACAGCCATCACCGCCGGCTCCAGGTGCTGGCCATCGACGAGTTGATCGCCGCGCACCGGGGCCCGCTGGACTACGACGTCATACCGGGCCAGGTTCGGGATGCGATGCCGGCGATCCTGTGCGGGGACTTCAACGCCGAGCCGGACAGCGACGAGATCCGCTTCCTCTGCTCCCTGACCGGCCTCGACGGTCGCACGGCCTACTACCAGGACGCGTGGCGGGTTGCGGGCGAGGGTCCCGGATACACGCAGGACTGGCGGACCAACCCGATCGCGGCGGCGCTCAACGTGCACCGCAAGCGCATCGACTACGTGTTCGTCGGGGACCCGTTCCAGCGCCGCGGCGGTGCCGGTCGGGTCCTCGCCGCCCAGCTCGCCTTCCACGAGCCACTCACCGGCCGGCTCGCCAGCGACCACGCCGGGCTGGTCGTCGACATCGCCTGGCCCGACCGGCCCGGCTGACCGCTGGGGCGGCGCGCGCGACCCGAGGTCGTCAGGACGGGGTCGGATCTCGCAGGAGGCCGGGCTTCGCCTTCGAGGCCGCCAGGCGCCCCAGCTCGTCCCGCAGGACGCGCCGCAGCAGCTTGCCGGTGTCGTTGTAGGGCAGCGCCGGACGCACGTCCACGACCACGGGCGTCCGCGAGGAACGCAGCCGGTCACGCACCCACGACTGGAGCTCGGCCTCTGTGGTGCCGGCTCCGGGCTCGAGCACGACTGCGGCGGCCGCCACCTCGCCCCACTCGTCGTCGGGGACGCCGGTCACGCCCGCCTCGGCGACCGCCGGGTGCTGGAGCAGCACGTCCTCGATCTCGCCCGGGGACATGTTCTCGCCACCCCGGACGATGACGTCATCGAGCCGGCCGTCGACGAACAGGAATCCGGCCTCGTCGAGGTGCCCGGAGTCGCTGGTCGGGAACCACCGGTCGGGGGTCAGGACGCTGCGGCCCAGGTATTCGCCGGCGATCTGGTCGCCTCGGACGTGGATCTCTCCGGTCTCACCGGCCGGGAGCACCGCACCCCACGGATCACGGATCTCGAGCTCCAGCGTCGGCAGTGGCCGTCCCACCGAGCCGAGCCGCGCCCGGACGGCGGGATCGTCGCTGCCATAGGCGGTCCGGTGATCGTCGGGACCGAGCACCGCGATGGTGCTGCTCGCCTCGGTGAGGCCATAGGCGTTGACGAACCCCACGTGCGGCAGGCGGCCCATCGCCCGCTCGACCACCGCCACCGGCATCCGGCCGCCGCCGTAGGAGAGGTGCCGGAGGGCGGGCAGCGTGGTGCCGTGGTGCTGCATGGCGTCGAGCAGCCGGCCCAGCATCGTCGGCACGACCATGGCGTGCGTCACCGCCTCCGCCTCGGCGAGACGAACCCAGTCGTCGGGGTCGAACTGGGGCAGGTACACGATCCGGCGGCCGGCGTACGTCGACGACAGCACCGCCGCCATGCCGGCGACGTGGTAGGGCGGGACGCTCACCAGCGTCGCCTCGTCCTCGCCGGCGGACATGAACTCGACCGTCGACAGCACGTAGGAGACGAGGTGCCGGTGGCGCAGCAGCGCAGCCTTGGGCTCCCCGGTCGTGCCGCTGGTGAAGAGCCAGATGGCCACCGCGTCGGTGTCGACGTCGAGATCGGGGGCCGGCTCGGCCCGGTCGAGGCGAGCCTCCAGCTCGCGGCGGTCGAGCAGCTCGATGCCCTGGACGTCACGGATCCGGGCCCGGCCGGCCTCGTCCGAGACGACCAGCGCCGGTGCGACACGCTCGACCACCGCCCGGAGCCGATCGTCGGCCAGCCGGTAGTTCAGGGCGGTGAAGGGCACCCCGGCCAGGGCGCTGGCGTACAGCAGCAGCGGCACCGCCGGGGAGTTCGTGTCGACGAGCCCGACCCGTTGGGCGCCGCTGGCCCGCACCACGGCCGCGCCACGGCGCGCCCGCTCCAACAGCCGCGCGTAGCTGTTGCCGTCGGTTCGCGAACCCGCGGCGATGCGGTCGGGCATGCCTTGGGCGGCCAGCTCGAGCAGCATGCCGATGTTCACTCTGCGCCCTCCCGCCCCGATCCGGATCGACCCATGTCAGGAGTCGCCGAGGTAGCGACCGAACCAGCGCCAGATCTGCTTCCACCCGTCCCTGGTCGCGTCGAGGTTGTAGCTCGGGCGGTCGACCGAGAAGAAGGCATGACCCGCACCCTCGTAGGAATGGAACTCGTAGGTCTTGCCGTGCGCCCGGAGCTCCTGCTCGATCCGGTCGACGTCCTCGGGCGACGGATTGTGGTCGTCGGCACCGAACAGGCCCAGCAGCGGGCAACTGAGCTTCGCGGTCAGGTCGATGGGAGCCACCGGGCGGGCCGCAGACAGGTCCTCGGGCCCGGCGACGACGCGCCCGCCGTAGCAGTCGACGGCGGCGTCGAAACTCAGCGTGCAGGCCACGAGATACGCCTGGCGCCCGCCCGAGCAGTACCCGATGACCCCGACCTTGCCGTTGGCGGTCGGCAGGGCGCGCAGGTGCTCCGCGGCGCCGGCGACGTCGCCGACGCACTGGGCGTCGGGCACCCCGCCGGCCTCGCGGGCCGCAGCGGCGGCGTCGGCCGCCTTGGCCCCCGGTGCGTAGCGGTGGAACAGGTTGGGGCACACGGCGTTGTAGCCGTACACCGCGAAGGTGCGGACGATCTCCTTGGTGGAGCGGTCGTAGCCGGGCATGTGGTGGATCACGACCACCCCGCCCTGCGGCCGCTCGCCCAGAGTGATGGCCTGGTACGCCTCGATCTCGTCGCCGCCGTCGCCGGGGATGGTGATCGTCTCGGCGCGGATCGCATTGCTCATGCGCGGGAGTCTAGGCACGGGCCGAATCCGCATATTTGGTCGTCACATGAATCCGGACGGCGGCCGCCGCCGCGCCCACCGCAAACTCGCCGGTGCGCTACATGGACCTCTTCGGATCGAGCGGTCCCACCGGGGCCCTGGCCATGGAGTCCTGCTGGAACGCCGCCACCAGCACGCCGTCCTCCGTGAACACAAGGCCCTCGCCGTAGACCCGGCCGGTGGCCGCCTTGGTGGCCTCGTGGCGGACCAGCAGCCACTGCGAGACGTCGAACCGGTCGACGAAGTGCATCGTGTGTGCGATCACGCCGGTGGAGATCGCGGCGTGGGCTTCCTCGATTCGCACACGGTCGCGGTGCGGGCGCATGGCGAGCCCGATGATGCTGCCGCAGGTCGCCCAGGCGAGCACGGCCTGATTGGCCGCCTGCGACGGGAGCGGCGGCTCGAAGCGGTGCCACACCATCTCCACCGGCACGCCCCCCTCCTCGTGGCGGCCGGGCACGGGCCTGAGCTCCGCGCCCGGAAACACCTGGCCGGCGGCCGCCTCCACCTCGGCGGGGCCGGCAACCGCGGGCATCTGTGGCTCGTGCCGCATGAGGTCGTCGTCGACGACGTTGAGGAGGACGCCGGCGCGGCTCAGCACCTTGCCCGCCTGCGTGGCGGTCACGGTGTCGCTCGCCCAGGTGCGGCCGGCGAGCAGGGACTCGACCTGGAGCTCGACCGGTTGGCCGTAGGTTCCGGCCCGCGCGAACACGGCATGGATCGATCTCACGTCCTTGGCACCACCCGCCGCATGGTCGGACGCCATGATCATCTGCGCGAGCAGCTGGCCGCTGAAGACGACGTCGCGACCCTCGGGCGCCTCCGACGGCTGGGTGACGTGGTAGCGCCGTTCGCCGATCTCGGTGAGCTGCAGCAGGTCCGGCAGGTCGCTCATCGCCTCGCGTCGCCCGGCGGCAGGTGGTCCATCGCGGGCCGATGCTAACGCCCAAGAGTTCGACGGGGTCAGATCACGGCGGCATCAGCGGACGGTGCGGAAGAACGAGCGCAGGTCGTCGACGAACAGGTCGGGGACCTCCATCGCCGCGAAGTGGCCGCCCCTCGGCTGGTCCACCCAGTGCGTGACCCGGAAGCGGTGCTCGACCCACCGCCGCGGCACGCGCCCGATCTCGCCCGGGTAGTTGGCGACGGCGGTGGGCACGTCGACCTGCGCCTGGGGCAGCGCCGCCCGTCCGGCGCGCCGCATCTCGTAGTACAGCCGTGCCGACGACGTCGCCGTGCGCGTGAACCAGTAGAGCGCCACGTTCGTGAGCAACTGGTCCTTGGTGAACGACCGCTCGACGTCGCCCCCGCAGTCGCTCCAGGCACGGAACTTCTCCACGATCCACGCGGCCACGCCGGTCGGCGAGTCGTCGAGGGCGTACCCCAAGGTCTGCGGCTTCGTGGACTGGATCGCCGAGTACCCGGCGCCGGTCGCCTGGAACGCAGCCAGCCGGTCCATGCTGGCCCGCTCCTCGGGATCCAGCTCCCGGTCGCGGTCGCGGCGCGGCCTGGGGACGCTGACGAAGTTGACGTGGAGCCCGGCCACCCGGTCGGGTGCTAGGTCCGCCATGTTCTGGCTCACGATGGACCCCCAGTCCCCACCCTGGACGCCGTAGCGCGCGTAGCCAAGCCTCGCCATCAGCGCCGTGAAGGCGTCCGCGATGCGACGTGGGTGCCAGCCGGGCTCGGAGACCGGTCCGGAGAACCCGTACCCCGGAAGCGACGGGGCCACGACGTGGAATGCGTCGGCGGGATCGGGTGGGTCGGTCAGCGGCCCGAACACGTCGAGGAACTCGATGATCGAGCCCGGCCAGCCGTGGCTGAGCACGAGGGGCAACGCCCCCGGGTGGCGGGAGCGGGCATGCACGAAGTGGACGCGCTGGCCGTCGATCTCGGTCACGAAGTGGTCGAGGTCGTTCAGGCGCCGCTCCTGGACCCGCCAGTCGAAGTCCGCGCGCCAGTAGTCGACAAGCTCGCGGAGGTAGGCCAGGTCGGTCCCCTGCTCCCAATCCTCGGCCGGCGCGGGGTCGGGCCAGCGCGTGGCGGCGAGGCGCCGACGCAGGTCGGCGACGTCGTCGTCGGCGATTCCGACCTGGAACCGCTCCATTCGCGGGTCGTCCGGCATCACGTGCCCCAGGGCCCCCGATCACGCACATCGGTAGCTTGGCAGGCGTGGCGACGTTCGCCGAGCGCCTGGTTCGCTTCGACACCTGCTTCAACTTCCGCGACCTCGGTGGCTACGAGACCGCCGACGGCGGCCGCGTGCGCTGGCGGACGCTGTACCGGGCCGACACGCTGCACCGCCTCGACGGTGAGGACCTGGCCCTGTTCCTGGACCTGGGCCTGCGGACCGTCGTCGACCTGCGGTCGCAACCCGAGCTGGACGACCACGGGCGCATCCCGCACGACGGCACACCGGTCGTGCACCACGTGCCGATGATCGACGTCGTGGGCGGGCCGAAGCGGGTCGTCGAACGTGCGCCCGGCGCGGCGCCACAGTCGGTGGGCGAGGGCTACGTCGCCATGGCCGACGAGGGCCGCTGGGCGATCGGCCAGGCCGTGTCCCTGCTCACCGAGCCCGGCGCCCTTCCCGCCGTGTTCCACTGCACGGCCGGGAAGGATCGGACGGGCATCCTGGCTGCGATCCTGCTCAGCGCGCTCGGCGTCCGCGACGAGGACATCGTCGACGACTACATGATGACGGGCCAGTCGCGGGCGGCGCGGAACGCGTACCTCCAGGTCCACGAACCCGACTACTACGCCTTGCTGGCCAACCTTCCGGCCGCCGTCCGCGAGATGCAGGCCGATGCCATACCCACGCTGCTGGCGTGGACGCGTGCCCGGTTCGGGTCGGTGGCCGGATATCTCCTGGCCAGCGGCGTCGACGACCGTCGCCTCGCCGCGTTGAGGGCCAGCCTCGTCGACACCTGACCGATCTCCCGTGTCGCCGGCCGGCAGCCGGGGCCTACAGGCCGAGCGTCCAACCACCGTCCCCGCGCCGGAGCCAGCCGGACGACGCCCACGTCCCCCCGTCGACGTGGATCGTGTCGCCGGTGACGTAGTCGGACATCTTCGAGCACAGCCACACCGCCGTGCTGGCACACTCCTCGACGAGTCCCTCCCGGCCGAGCGGCACGACCCGGGACCACTCCTCCGACGAGTCGGGCCACCCGCTCGGGTCGACGGGACCGGTGCGGTTGCCCCGCAGCCCGGGGGTGACGGTGTGGTCGGGCGCAATGCAGTTGACCCTGACGCGGTGCTCCGCCAGCTCCAGCGCCATGGTGCGGGTGAAGCTGACCATCCCCGCCTTGCACGCGGCGTAGACCGCGTACCGGGGCGCCGCCCGAAACGCCTCGATGCTCGCGACGTTGACGATCGACCCGCCGTTGCCGGCGTCGATCATGGCCCGGGCGACCTCCTGCGTGGCCACGAACATGCTGATGAGGTTGATCTCCACGTGCCGGCGCATGCTCGGCTCGGGCATGGTCACGAACGGCCCGCCGCGCACTCCACCGGCGTTGTTCACCAGGATGTCGATGCGCCCGAAGTGCTCGAGCGTCGCCGCAATCGCGGCCCGGACCTGGTCGGCGTCCATGACGTCGCAGGGGATGCCTAGCGCGCGGCGCCCGAGCCGCTCGATCGCCGCCTGCGTGGCGGCGCAGCGCTCGGGCACCACGTCGAGCACCGCGACGTCGGCACCGAAGCGCGCCAGGCCCAGGGCCACGCCCTGGCCGATGCCACCGCCTCCCCCGGTCACGACCGCGACTCGGCCTGTGACCAGGATGTCGGCCGGGTCGATGGCGGTGTTCTCGACATCCCGCGCCACGGCCATGAGCTCTACGTGATCCACGGAACCCCCTTGTCGACGGGCGCCGCGAGGGGTCAGGCGGCCTTGGCCACCGGGTCGACGCCCATGAGCCTCGCGAGGTTCGCACCCATCACCTTGCGCTTGTCCTGGTCCGGCAGCCCCTCGAGCTCGTCGACGAACGTGACGGGGTCGAACAGGCCCTCCGGGTGCGGGTAGTCGGACCCGAACACCACGTTGTCGGCCCCGATCAGCTTCACGAGGCCGACCGTGTCCTCCTCGTGGAAGGGGTGGACGAAGATCGACCGCTTGAACGCCACCATGGGATCCTCGTCGAACAGCCTGGGCGCCCGCTCGTAGAGCCTCTCGAGCTTCTGCACCAGCGGCCGCACCCAGGCGCTGCCGTTCTCGACCGGGACGAAGCGGACGTCCGGGAAGCGGGTGGCGAGCCCGTGCCCGATGATCGAGGCGACGACATCGCTGATGGTGCGGTTGTCGGCACCGACGATCGCGGCGAAGGCGGACCGCTTGCGCTCGAACGGGAGGAACTCGCCGTCGTGTCCCTCCCACTCGTTGAGGTACCGCTGGAAGCCGCTGTCGGACGCGTGCATGCCGACGAGCACGCCCGACTCCTGGACCCGCGCCCAGAACGGGTCGAACTCCTCGAGGGCGAACGAGCGGCGGCGGCCGTTGTAGTCGGGCACCGGCGCCGGGCGGACGAGGATCGCGCGGGCGCCGTGGTCCAGCACCCAGTCGAGCTCCCGGAGCGCCTCGTCGAGGATCGGCAGCGTGACGATCGGCGTCGGGAAGATGCGGCCCTCGAACTCGAACGTCCAGTGCTCGTGCATCCACTGGTTGAGGGCGTGGATGACGACGTGCGTCGCCTTCGGGTCGTCGGCGAGCCGCTCCTCGAGCAGGCTGGCCAGCGTCGGCCACATCATCGCCCGGTCGATGCTGAGCTCGTCCATGAGGACGATGCGGTCCTCGGGGTTGAAGAACGCCGGGACCGAGGGGATGTACTTCGGTGGCGGGGCCAGCTCGATGTCGCCCTCGGTCGCCCGGGTCTTCGACGATGGGTTCTTCAGCTTGAACTCGAGCTCCTGGGCCCCCGGCGGGGCCACCACGTTGAACGTGGGGTTGGGGATGTACTCGCTGATCCTGTTCTTCAGAGCGATCTTGGTCCGCCCGTTCACCTCCACGTACCTCACCACACCCGCATAGGCCTCCGGCAGGTACTTCGTGAAGGCATCGGGCGTCTCGTACATGTGGTTGTCGGCGTCGAAGACCAGGTAGTCGATCCTGCGGGACATCGCCACTCCCCCACCGAACGAACGCCTGAGGTGCCGGTACTCTACCCGCCCACAATCTGACCGGATCTAGATACTGGGGGCGGGTGGGTGGCCACTGGTCGGGCCGCCGCTCCTGGCGCCGAAATGGTTGCCCGGCAACCACTTCGGCGCCGGGAACCTCAGTAACTGGGGTTGGAGGTGGTGCCGCTCGAGCCCGTTCCGGACGTCCCCGAGCTGCCGCTCGACTGGTCCGACATCACCGCGTGCCAGGTGAACTGCTGGCCGTCGAAGTCGTCCGAGAAGTCGTTGCCGGTGACCTTGCCCTTCGAGTCCTCGGTGAAGGTGTAGAGGGGCTTGCCGTCGTCGGTGACCTGCTTGGTGCCGTCGGGACGCGTGATCACCGCGAGGTTGGCGACGCCGGCCGCCGCGGTCGGCGTGCCCGAGCCGGGCCGCAGGGGCTTCCAGAACGACTCGCAGGCGCCGGTGCACAGGATCATGCCGCTCGCCTCCTGTTCCGGGGTGTACAGCGCCATCCCGTTCCGGTCGACGAGGACGTCCCCGACGTTGGCGACGTGCTCGACCGAGACGGTGTCGGAGCTGCTGGCTGGGGTCGACCCGGATGTCTCGCTGTTGTTGCTGCCGCCGCTCGAGCCGCACGCGCCCAGGGCCAGGGCGGCGGCGACGATCGCTGCGGATGTCGGTAGTCGCTTCATGTACTGCATCTCCTTGGGTAGGGGGAATGGGGGCCGGAGGCCGATGCGGTGCCGCGCCGGCGGCTCGGCTACCACCGGGCCTTCGGCGCCTTGGTGGAGAACCGGGCGGCCAACGACGCGGCCAACAGGACGACGGCGGCCAGCTCGGTCACCTGGGCGTTGGCGATGGCCGTCGGGTCGTAGCCCGGCTCCTGGAAGCCGAACAGGGGCCGGCGCTCGCTGATGAGCAGCAGCACGAAGGAGCCGCCAGCGAGGGCGATTCCCCCGGCCGTCACCAGGGCCACGACGGCGCCGCCCCACCGGCCGGCCAGGTGCTCGATGGGCGCGAGCAGGGCGACGCCGATGACCATCGCGGCCACGAAGTTCACGACGAACAGGGTCCCGATGGTCGGGATCGCCGAGTAGGACTCGTTGTACTGCTGGAGGTGGATGGCCCCGACCCCCAGGATGGCCAGGGCACCCAGGCCGCGGCCGATGAGCCAGCCCCAGGGCGGCCAGCCACGGCGGCCGCCAGCTGTGGGGAGGACTTCGGGGCGGGGGCCGGTCTGCGTGTGCATACCTGGAGATACCTGCCGCCGGCGCGGCCGGGATCTCGCCGGCGACAGATCCACGCGGGGCGGATCGGCGGTAGAAGACAGTGTGTGGAATGCGTCCGACGAGGCACTTGTTGCCGGCTACGCCACGGGCGACCCCGACGTCGCCCGTGTGTTCGTTCGCCGCTTCCAGGACCGCGTCTACGGGCTCGCGCTGGCCATAACCCGCGACAGCCAGGCCGCACAGGAGGTGGCGCAGGACGCGTTCCTGCGCGCCTGGCGCTACGGCGCCAGCTACGACCCCCGGCGGGGGTCGGCCACCGCCTGGCTCCTCCGCATCACCCGCAACGCCGCCCTCGACCACGTGCGGACCATCCAGCGCCGGGTGGACCACGTGGTGGCCGACGCAGACAGCGTGATTGACGACATGGCCGGCGACGCCGACGTGTCGAGCCCCATCGGCGATTTGGCCGCGGTCGCCGATGGCCTGAGGTCGCTGCCGACCGAGCAGCGGGAGACGCTGATGGCGGCCGCGTACTACGGGCTGACCACAAGCGAGATCAGCGACGAGTGGGACGTCCCGCTCGGCACCGTGAAGACGCGGCTCCGCCTGGCACTCGCCAAGCTCCGGGACCTGTTCGCGGGGGTGGCGCCATGAGGGTCATGGACTGCGCGGGCCTGGCCGAGGTTGCCCCCGAGCTTGCGCTCGAGATTCTCGGCGGCACCGAGCGGGCCGCCGCTATCGCCCACCTCGAAGGCTGCGTCTCGTGCCAGCAGCTGGTGGACACGCTTGCGGCCGACGCCGACCGGCTGCTCATGCTCGCGCCGAGCGCCGAGCCGCCCGCCGGGTTCCAGGACCGGGTGCTGACGTCCGTGACCCAGGTTGCGCAGCCCGAGGCCCCTCCCGCCCGAATCTCTGCCCGGCGTGCCCGGACGCGTGCCCGCGGGGTTGCCCTGCTCGGGCTCGCGGCCAGCGTCGCCCTCGTCGCCCTGGCGCTGGGCCTGGGCCCCGCGGCTCGCCCCAGCCCCGCCGGGGCGGAGATGCGCACAGGTGCGGGCGAGGTGGTCGGGCACGTGTTCGTGCACGGCGAGCCCGAGGCGGCGCTGTTCATGACGCTGCCCGGCTGGGCCGACCAGATCGAGCGCTATGCCCCACCGCATCAGACGTACGCGCTGCGCATCGAGCGCGGCGACGACGCGCCGCGTCTGGTGCCGCTGGACCTGGAGCACGATTCGTCGTGGGGCGCCACGCTCGACGTCGACCCGGACAGCATCACGGCCGTCGCCGTCGTCGACAGCGGGGGACACGTCTGGTGCCAGGCCGAGCTTTGACGCGACGCCGGGCGCGCCGGCTCACACGGCGAAGATCCCGTCGACCACGAGCAGGACGGCGGCGACCACCGCGGCTGCGGCCGTCGCTCGCGTCGCCCAGCGGAGGGCCCGGCCGCTCACGCCGTCCACGCCCACGCGGGCGGCGACGACCGTGAGCAGCCCCACGGTGAGGGCCAGCGCCAGTGCGACCACACTCCCACCCCGGTCGGCATGCGCGCTCAGGGCAAGGAACACCAGGGCCGGGCCCGCGACCAGCGGGACGGCGACCGGCACCAACGCCGCACGCCGGCCCGGCAGGGCGGGCTCCGGCGAGGGCGCGGGCCGCACGAACGCGACCGCGCCGGCGACGGCCCCGACCGCGCCCGCAGCGATCCGGAACGCCGGTGCGCTGACGTCGAGCGCGTCGAGGAGCGGGCCGCTCGCCAGCGAGATCAGGTAGACAGCAAGCCCTCCCGCCGCCCCGCCGAGCGCCGCCACCAGTGCGATGTCGCGTGGGGATCGGTCTCGTCTCGGCACGCCGAGTGCGACCCGGCACGCATTGGCAACGGCGACCAGGGCGACGAACCAGAGCCAGGCCGACGGCGCCGGTTGCGACGGAACGACCGATCCGGCTCTCCCGGCCGCCGTGTCGCCGCCCCCCGCCGCCTCGACGATGGCGAGCGTGCGCAGCAGGGCGGACAGCGCATGCTGCTGGTCGTCCATGCGCGTCTCGCCGTCCCGGAACCAGGCGCCCCGCACGCGGCCGGGTGCCGCTGCGTCGCGCGCCTCGTCGGCGTCCGACTGGCCCCGCACGGCGAGCCCGGCGATGCACGTCGCCCGCTCGGCCAGCGGGGCGCGCAGGTCGGCGAGGCGGGGATCGGCCTCCGCCACGCGCCAGAGTCCGGTCAGGCCCTCGCCGACCACGCCGTAGCCGCCCCCTCGGGGAACGTGTGGGCCCCTGACGACGACGCCCCAGGGCCCGAACCGCTGGCTCACCCACCGGACCTGCGACCCGAACAGGCCCGCCTGGCGGCGGGCGTAGGCGAGCTCCGCGTCGGTGAGCGGCCGGCCGGCCCCCCGGTCGTCGAAGGCGACGGTTTCGGCCAGCCCGTAGGCGGCCCAGTGGTCGGGGATGGGCGGCCACAGATCCTCGTCCATGTCGCGCCTGGTGGCGAGGTACGCCCCGATCCGGGTCGCGGCCTCGCCCCACGGCCCAGCCGGGAACAGCCGATGGAGCTTGGCCAGGGCCCAGTACGTCTCCCCCGTGTAGTACTTCGAGTACACGCCGGGCACGGGCCGCCCGGCGTCGGCGTCGTAGTAGGCGAGCACCGCGCCCGACGGCTCGGTCTGGCCGAGCAGGAAGCGGCCGAGCCGGGCGAGCAGCTCGTCGTGGCGACCGTCCCCGGTGTCGGTGCGTCGCTCCGCCAGCCCCGCCACGAGGAGCGCTGTCGCCCCGGCCGAGACCTCGCCTCGGTAGCGCAGGGCGGCCCAGCCGTCGCGCTCGACCAGCCGGTCGAGCGCCCACGCCGTCCCGCGATCGGCGACCTGGAGCGCACCGGGGATCCCGGCGCCGGCCGCCTGGTACAGGCCCATGCCCGCGCCCATGTGCCGGACGACGTTGTAATCGGCGGCGGCCGCGTCGTGGTCGGCGTCGTAGAGGTACAGCCACCGGCCGTCGTCCTGCTGGTTGCGCGCGAACCAGTCGACGGTCTCCGTCGCCGCGGCGCGGAGCCCGGCCGCGTCCACCGCCGGGCAGCGCTCGGGCGGCGACAGCACGCCGAAGACGGCGACGGCGATCCCGCCGAAGGCGAGGGCGGCGAGCGCCACCCGCGTCCACGGCCGGCGCGGTGGGCGGGCCATGGTCAGCGTGGCCCGCCGGCGGCGCCCGATCGATGCCGAGAGCGTGCGCCGGGCAACAGCAATGTGGGCAGCGCGAACCACGCGGTCAACGGCAGCCGGCTGAGCACCCGGGCGACAGCTGAGGGGCCGGTCGACAGGGCGCCGTCGCGGTCCGTGAGCGTGACCGCGGAGCCGGGCCGGCCCTCGAGGACGCGGAACCGGGCCAGCCAGTCCAGGGCACCGATCGAGGACGCCAGGCGCCGGTGCCGCGGGTTGCCGGGATCGATCACGACCAGGCGATCGCGCGTCGACGGCACCGCCCAGATGACGAGGGCCGCGATCGCCAGGTACGAGAAGACCTGGACCGACGCCGAGACCTCGATCGCGACGTGGAAGCACACCGCAACCCACACCGCCGCGTAGCGGGTGCCCCGCCACCACAGGCCGACGGCGATGAACAGCTCGGTGAGCACGATCAGCTTCGCTGCGTACGTGTGGAACGAGCGGTCGGCGAGCAGCGAGACAGCCCATGCGGGGAGCGGCGACGCGTCGAGGCGGTCACGCACCTGCACGATCCTGTGCCACGTGACCGTCCCGCCGAACCAGTCGGGGTCGACGAGCTTGCCCAGGCCGGACGCCCCGTAGACCACGGTGGCCTCGAACCTCAGCAGCCACAGCGGCCACGCGGGAGCGCGCAGGTCGAGTGGCGGCTGACCTCGCCGCCTCCGCAGCCACGTGTCCACCGAGAGCTCGCGCCCGCACGGCGCGACGGCCAGTGCCGCCAACACGATCAGGAGATAGGCCCGGTTGCTGTGGAAGTGCGTCGTGGACAGGAACAGGTTGTAAGCGACGACGCCGAGCGTCGCGCCGGTCGCCAGCCGGGTGCAGAAGCCCAGCGTCATCGCCACCGCCGCGACGACGCCGACGGCCAGCACCGCGCCGTACAGCGGACGGGGGAGGTCCGGATACCACGCGGCGTAGGGCTCGTAGAACGCATCGCGATAGATCCGTCCACCGAGCGCATCGGCGACGAACGGGCGCAGGTGCAACAGCGTCACCGGTCCGACCAGGATCCGCAGCAGTGCCAGCGACCGCATGCTGACCCGCTGTCCCAGCAGCGCATCCACGGCGTCGATCGGTCCCGCCGGCGGCCGAGGCGCGACCACCGTCGTCACGTCGCCCCCGGCCGGTCGTCGCTGCGGAGCACCGTCACCTGCGGGCGGTCGGTGTTGTGCCACGTCGTGACCGTCGCCTCCAGGTACCGCGTCTCGTCGTCGCGGGGGGTGTTGGCGGCGACGTAGTCGAGGGCGGCGTCCAGGAAGGCCAGCTGATTGTCGAGCCCGGCATCCGCGTGGTGCCGCACGTCCGGGCGCCCCAGCCCGCGCCCCGCGACCAGCTCGTCCCACTGGTAGCCGTCCCAGGGCCGGGTGACGGGCACCCGGCCACCGTCGCTCGTCACCCTGACGATCTCCGCCTGCCAGGTGCTCGACTCGGGGAACATCTGGAAGGCGAACTCCTTGTGGGCGGACCAGTAGCCGCGCGCCACGAGCCCGAGTTGCACGACCACGACCAGCGCCACCACGAGCCGTCGAGTGATGACCCGTGCCCGTGTGTCCACCCCGAGACGATGGCACGGATGCGGCCGCCACGACGACACGCCGCGCTCAGGGATCCACCACCGGGCGCCGCCGATCCGGTATGCCTCGTCCACCAAATTCCTGTGGGAGGTCGGAAATGATCGCTGCCCTGTTCGTCGGCCTGATCCTGTTTCTCGTCGCAACGTTCCCGGCGACCTGGCTGCTCATGCTGTTCCTCGGAAACATCGGGACCAACGTGTCGTACTGGGGTGCCCTGCCGCTCGGCATCCTGGCTTCGGCCCTCATCGGCGCCGCAGGGTCCCAGGCGGACTATCGCTAGTGGACGCTGGTTGACACGGACGGCGCGCCGCACCGGGCGTTCACACGGCGACCGGCTCACTCCGGGTGAAGGCAAGTCGCAGGACGAACATGTTGCGGGCGCCGTCCGGATAGCCCACGCGGCCGCCGACCCAGGCGTGCACGACCATCCAGAGCCCGTCCGAATCGCTGAACACCTCGGGCCCTCCGGGGCCTTGGGCATCGTCCGACGACGCCAGCCAGGGTCCCCTCGCCGGCTTGCGACACGGGCCCAGCGGCGTGTCGCACACGGCGTACCCGACGGCGTAGTTGGCGGTTCGCCAATCGTTCCCCGAGTAGAAGAGGTAATACGGGCCGCCCTGGGCGACCATCGTGGGGCCCTCGACGACGCCCGCCTCCCACGGCTGGTCGGCGCCGATGAGCGGCTGGACTGAACCCACGAGCCGGAGGCCGTCACCGGTCAGCTCGGACGCCACGACGAGGCCGTCGTCAATGCTCTTCCACTGGAGGAACACCTGCCCGTTCGGCGCGACGATCGGGCTCGGATCGATTGCCCCGCCCGGGTCGGGACAGATGAACGGGCCACTGGACCGGTCGACGAACGGGCCCGCCGCGTCCACGGAGCGCGCCACCGAGATGCACTGGCGACCGTCGGGCGTGCCGACCGTGTAGTAGAGGACGTACCCGCCGAGGCGCGCGAGGACGCTCGGCGCCCACACCCGCGAGGCGCTCTGGGCCGCCCAGGCGGGCAACGCCGGCAGCGCATCGCGGAGGGATGCACCCTGGAACAGGCTGCCGGCGGTGAGCACCGGCACGTGCCTGTCGCCGCTGCTGGTCGAATAGGCGTAGTGGACGTCGTCCACGACCAGCACGAACGGGTCGGCGAAGTCATCGCAGTAGGCCACCTGCTGGTCGTCGAAGGCCTGGCGCAGCCCGCCGAGGCCGCCGCCGCCGATGTCCGGGCGGCCATCGACGGGCACCTGCGCCGTGGCGCCGGACCGAAGGGCCACGCCGTCACAGTCACCGCCGCCGCCCGCGAGGACGATCGCGATCGCGCCAGCGACGACCAGGGCCCCGGCGGCTACCGCCCCTCGTCGCATTTCACCTCCCAGCACCGCCGCGCCCCAAACCCTTGCCGCCGGCCCCGGCAGGCGCAATCGCGTGTCGCGCGTCCTGGCCGCCGCTGCGGCGGTCATTTCGCGGCCCTGTCCTAGGCTCCCGCTCGGCGCACAGGCGCCCAGCAGTCGCCGACGACCCACCGAGGAGACGCAGGAGCCCATGGAGGATCTCACCGACCGTGCCGCCGTGGTGATCGGCGGCGGAAGCGGGATCGGGCGGGGCATCGCGCTCGGCCTTGCGGCCGAGGGCATGCGGGTGGTGGTCGCCGACATCGACGCGGCCTCCGCCGAGGCCGTCCGGGACGAGATCGCGGCCGCCGGGGGCAGGGCCACCGCAGCGCAGGTGGACGGCACGGATCGGCAATCGCTCGGCCGCTTGGCCGACGATGCCGTGGCCGAGCACGGCGCGGTGAACGTGCTGTCCACCAACGTCGGGGTCGTCGCTGACCGACCGCTCACCATCGCCTCCGAGGCCGACTGGGCCTGGATCATCGAGTTCAACCTGCTGTCGGCGGTCCGCGCCGTGGACGTCTTCCTGCCCCGCCTGCGCGCCGCGGGGCCGGCGCACATCGTGATCACCGCCTCGCTGGCGGCGCTCCTGGCGCCCCCCAGCGTCGCCGGCATCCACCTCGGCCTCTACACGGCCACCAAGCATGCGCTCCTCGGGTACGCCGAGTCGCTCCGCGGCGAGCTCGCCGGCGAGGGCATCGGCGTCTCGCTGCTGTGCCCGGGGATGGTGCAGTCGAACCTCGCGGCCACCTCGGCCCGCCACCGGCCCGCACGGCATGGCGGGCCGCTGCCGCCCCCGCCGGCGCGCGAGCCGTTGGCCACGTCGATGGCGCCCGAGGCGGTCGGCCCCGTGGTGGTCCGGGGCGTCAAGTCCAACCGCCTCCACATCCTGACGCACCCGGCGAGCCGCGGCCTGGTCGACGCCCGCCACGCCGCGCTCGTCGAAGACTTCGCGTTCTTCGCCGAGGCCTGACCCGGAGGGTCGTCGGGCAGGGCGTCGATCGCCCGCCGCACGTCTTGCGCGGCGTGGCCCTTGTGTCCGTACCGAGCTCGTCGGCGATCCGATGCCATGTCCAGACCGAGTCCCGAACGGAGGCGACGGGGGTAGCAGCAGGACTTACACGTTCTCCATCTCGCCGACGTAGGGGCCGACACATCTCTCGGGCACCGCCGGGGCCGGAAGTACCCACCTCACGTTGCCACCCGGCCGGCCGGCGCCTAGCATCCCAACGCTCGAGATGACAACGGTCTGCGCCAGTGGGGGTCGCATGCGGGGGAGCCGTTTCGCCGTCCTAGTCGCGTCGTTCGTGGTCGCCGCCCTGCTTCCGGCGCTGCCGGCGTGGGCGTTGACGCCCGTGACCTTCACGGGTCCGACCAACCTCGCCGTCGGTGACGGGCCCAACTCGGTCGCGGTGGGTGACTTCAATGGCGACGGTGACCCCGACCTCGCGGTCGCGAACGAGTTCGCCGCAAGTGTCTCGGTGCTGCTCGGGGGCGCTGGTGGCAGCTTCAGCGCCGCGACCAACATCGCCACCGGCGGATTCCCGTTCGCGGTCGCGGTGGGTGACTTCAACGGCGACGGTGACCCCGACCTCGCCGTCGCCGACGCCTTCGACGGCATCATCTCGGTTCTGCTCGGCAGCACCGGCGGCAGCTTCACCGGCCCGACCAACTTCCCCGCCGGCAGTTTCCCCGCCGCGGTCGCGGTGGGTGACTTCAACGGCGACGGCGACCCCGACCTCGCAGTCGTCGACCAGGTGACCGGCGCGATCCTGGTGCTGCGCGGCACCGCCGGCGGCGGCTTCACCGCGCCGACCACCGTCGGTACAGCCACCGGTCCCTTCTCGGTCGCGGTGGGCGAGTTCAACGGCGACGGTGACCCCGACCTCGCAGTCGCCGACCAGTTCTCCGGCAGGGTGCTGGTGCTGCTCGGCACCGCAGGCGCCAACTTCACAGCGCCGGCCACGGTCGCCTCAGGCTCCGACCCCGACTCGGTCGCGGTGGGCGACTTCAACGGCGACGGCGACCCCGACCTCGCGGTCGCCGACCAATCCCCGGGCGAGATCATGGTGCTGCTTGGCAGCACCGGTGGCACCTTCACCGGCCCGACCACCCTGACCACGGACAGCGGCGTGTCCGCCGTCGCGGTGGCCGACTTCAACCGGGACGGCGACCCGGACCTCGCCGTCACCAACGTCAACCTGAGCCGCGTTTCGGTGCTGCTCGGCAGCACGGGAGGCACCTTCACCGCCCCGACCAACTTCGCCGTCGGTAGCACACAGACCTCGGTGGTGGCGGCTGACTTCAACGGCGACGGCAAGCCTGACCTGGCGGCCACGAAATTCAACACTGACAACGTCGCCGTGCTGTTGAACAGCACGGTCACCAACCAGGCTCCGGTCGCGGC
>JBKOUY010000211.1:0-14310 GCA_046723645.1 Actinomycetota bacterium
CGGAGATGTGTATAAGAGACAGGCCCAGGGGCGGGCCCGGAGCGGGTGGCCCGGGCGGCCGCCCGGGTGGCGGTCCCCGTGGCGCGCAGCGCACACCCCCGCGCCGCCGAGGACGGCGCCGTCGCAGCCGTGAAGAGCTCCAGCCCATGGAGGTGCCGACGTACACGCCGGCGTCCGCGCCGGTGCCCGAGGGGGTGGTCGTGATCGAGCGGGCCTCGACGCCCCAGGATCTCGGTCCCAAACTCAACCGCACCGCGGCCGACGTGGTCCGGTTCCTCATGGCGCAGGGCGAGATGGTCACGGCCACGCAGTCGCTGACCGACGACATGATCGAGCTGTTCGCGGCCGAGATCGGCGCCGAGGTACGCCTTGTCGACCCGGGCGAGGAGCAGGAGGTCGAGCTGCAGCGCCAGCTCGGCGTCGAGGAGCTCTTCGCCGACGACGGCGCCGGCGAGCTGGAGTCACGCCCTCCGGTCATCACCGTCATGGGCCACGTCGACCACGGCAAGACCAAGCTGCTCGACCGCATTCGCAACGCCAACGTGGTCGAGGGCGAGGCCGGCGGCATCACCCAGCACATCGGTGCCTACCAGGCCGAGAAGAACGGCCGCCTCATCACCTTCATCGACACGCCGGGCCACGAGGCGTTCACCGCCATGCGCGCCCGGGGGGCGCAGGCCACCGACATCGTCGTGCTCGTGGTGGCGGCCGACGACGGGGTCATGCCCCAGACGGTCGAGGCGCTGAACCACGCCAAGGCGGCGCATGTCCCCATCGTGGTGGCGATCAACAAGATCGACCGCGAGGAGTCCAACCCGGATCGTGTCAAGCAGCAGCTCTCCGAGCAGGACCTGATCCCCAGCGACTGGGGCGGCGACACCGAGATGGTGCCCGTGTCGGCGCTCTCGGGTGAGGGCATCGACGAGCTGTTGGAGACGCTCCTGCTGGTGGCCGACGTCCAGGACCCGCCCATCGCCGCCAGCCCCGAGGGCCGAGCCGCCGGCGTGGTGCTGGAAGCCAACCTCGACGTGGGCCGGGGCCCCGTGGCCTCCGTGCTCGTGCAGCGGGGCACCCTGCGGGTCGGTGATCCGCTCGTGGCCGGCGCCGCCTGGGGCCGCGTGCGCGCGCTGATCGACGACCACGGCGAAAACGTGAGGGACGCCGAGCCGTCCATGCCCGTGCAGGTGTTGGGCCTCAACGAGGTCGCCGACGCCGGCGACCAGTTCATCGTCGCTCCCGACGAGAAGCTGGCGCGGTCGGTGGCGGAGACGCGTGAGCACTGGCAGCGGGTCGCCAGCTTGGGCCGCGAGGCAGCGGTCGCTGGCGGCGGCGCCAAGCTCGAGGACATCTTCGAGCAGATCCAGCAGGGCGAGGTCGCCACGCTCAACCTGGTCCTCAAGGCCGACGTCACCGGCTCGCTCGAGGCCCTCACCGAGGCGCTCCGCAAGCTCGAGCGCGACGACGTCAAGCTGTCGTTCGTCCAGAGGGGCGTCGGTGGCATCACCAAGAGCGACGTGCAGCTGGCCGCGGCGTCGAACGCCACGATCATCGGCTTCAACGTCCGGCCGGACCGCACCTCCCGTGAGCTGGCGATGGGCGAGGGCGTGGAGATCAGGACCTACGAGATCATCTATCAGGTCCTGGAGGACATCGAGAACGCGCTGCTCGGCATGCTGCAGCCCACTATCGAGGAGGTGGTCACCGGCGAGGCCGAGGTACGGGAGATCTTCTCGGTGCCCCGGGTCGGCCGGGTGGCCGGCTGCTACGTCACGAACGGCGTCATCACCCGCGGTTCGAAGGTGCGTTTCCTGCGCGACGGCACGGTCATCTGGAAGGGCACCATCTCGTCGCTCAAGCGCTTCAAGGACGACGTCCGCGAGGTGCAGTCCGGCTTCGAGTGCGGCATCGGGCTGTCCGACTTCCAGGACCTCAAGCAGGGCGACGTCATCGAGACCTATGAGGAGCGGGAGATCCCGCGAACGTAAGCCTTCGGTGGTCGGGGCCGGCGCTGCGAGCCGGCGGCTCGTGACACCGGCTCTACGCTGGCCCCGTGCATGCCGCGGCGGTCCGCTTCGAGCTATACCTCCGCGAGTGTCGCTCGCTGAAGGCCAAGCGGTCGGCGGTCCGCCCCATCGTCGAGGGCCTGTGGCGCCGCTACCGGGTCTCCGCGTCGGAGATCGCCCACCAGAACGCGTGGCACCTCAGCACGATCGGCGTAGCGGCGGTGGCGCCCACGCTGTCCCACCTCTACGAGGTGCTGGACGAGGTGGAGCGGTTCGTCTGGTCGTTCCCGGAGGTGGAGGTCCTCAGGGTGGATCGCCTGTGGATGGAGGAAGAGGAGGAGAAGCCTTGAGCGAGCGTCCCGCAGGGCGAGAGAGCGAGCGAGGCCCGAGCGGCCCGCTGCGACGCAGCAAGAGCAGGGAACAATGAGCGGCGGCAAGCGTGCTCGTTTGCACGGGACCGCCCGCGATTATCCGCGGACGGCCCGGCTGAACCACCTCGTGCAGGAGATCGTCGCCGACGAGATCGAGCGGCTCGACGACGATCGGCTCGGGCTGTTCACCGTGGTGGCGGTCGACGTCGAGCCCGACCTGCGGCGTGCCACGGTCTTCTACACGAGCCTGCCGGCCGGTGTGGCCGACGGCGACAGCGACGAGATCGGGGAGGCCCTGGCCCAGCACCGCGGCCGGCTCCAGGCGGCCATCGGCCGCCAGGCGCACCTGAAGCGCACGCCGGAGCTGGTTTTCCGTCAGGACACCGTCATCCGCCAGGCCGAGCGGATCGAGGAGATCATGCGCGAGATCGCGGGCGACGAGCGCGCTGATGGCGCCTGAGGGCGTCGCGGTCGTCGACAAGGAGGCGGGCTGGACGTCGCACGACGTCGTCGCCAAGGCCCGCGGCCTGCTCGGCACCCGGAAGGTCGGCCACTCGGGAACGCTCGACCCCGACGCCACCGGCGTGCTCGTGCTGGGCGTCGGCCGCGCGACGCGCCTACTCACGTACCTCACCGGGCTCGACAAGTCGTACGTGGGCGAGGTGGTGCTGGGGACGGCGACGTCGACGCTCGACGCGTCGGGCGAGGTGACCGGCGCCTGGGACATGGCGCGCGTCACCCTGGACGACGTGCGAGCGGCCGCCGCCGGCCTCACCGGGGACGTGTTGCAGTTGCCCCCGATGGTGTCGGCCAAGCAGGTCGGTGGCCGCCGGCTGCACGAGCTGGCCCGCGCCGGTGTTGAGGTCGAACGCAAGCCGGTGGCCGTGCGAGTGGAGACCTTCGACGTGGCCGAGCCGGTGGCCCCGGGGGTGTTCCCAGTGTCGGTCACGTGCTCGTCGGGGACCTACGTGCGATCGCTCGCCGCTGATCTGGGGGCCGCGCTCAGCGGCGGTGCCCACCTCCGCCACCTGCGCCGCACCGCCGTCGGACCGTTCACGGTGGACGAGGCGTTGCCGCTGGAGGCGCTTTCGCCCGACCGGTTGCTGCCGCCCGCGGAGGCGCTCCGGGGGCACGACCGGGTGGTCGTGGCGGATGAAGTGGCGACGTCGGTGCGCCACGGCCGCGTGCTCGACCAGGACGTGCTCGGCGTCAGCGGCGACGGTCCCTGGGCGGTCGTCGACGGCGCGGGCGTGCTGCTGGCGGTGTACCAGCGCCACCGGGGCGCCACGGTCAAGCCCGGTGTGGTGCTCGCCCAGGGTCTTTGAGGCCTTTCGGGGCCTATGGGGCACTTTCCCTTCAGATAGTGGGGCTTCCCCGCGGGTGAGCGCCCGCCGGTAGGGTCAACGGCGTTCACCGACCGAAAGGGCGTGCAATGGAGCAGCCCGAGCCCGACGCGCAGATCGCCGACTCGCTGATCGACCTGATCGGCGACACGCCGCTGGTCCGGCTCAACCGGGTGACCGAGGGGCTGACGTGCACCGTGGTCGCCAAGCTGGAGATGCTGAATCCGGGCGGCAGCGTCAAGGACCGCCCGGCCCTGGCCATGATCGAGCAGGCCGAGCATGACGGCGCGTTGAAGCCCGGCGGCACCATCGTCGAGCCGACGTCCGGCAACACCGGGGTGGGGCTGGCCATCGTCGCCGCCCAGCGCGGCTACCGCTGCATCTTCGTGGTGACCGACAAGGTGGCGCCCGAGAAGGTCCGGCTGCTCGAGGCATACGGCGCCGAGGTGGTCGTGTGCCCGGTGGCGGTGGAGCCCGACGACCCCCGCTCCTATTACTCGGTCGCCGAGCGGCTGGTGCGCGAGACGCCCGGCGCATTCCGCCCCAACCAGTACGACAACGAATGGAACCCCTGGGCTCACGAGCACTCGACCGGGCCCGAGATCTGGCGCCAGACCGCCGGCCGCGTCACCCACTTCGTGGCCGGTGTGGGCACCGGCGGGACGATCACCGGCGTGGGCCGGTACCTCAAGTCCCGGGATCCGGGCGTCCAGATCGTCGGAGCCGACCCGGAGGGATCCGTCTACTCCGGCGGCTCCGGGCGGCCGTACCTGGTCGAGGGGATCGGCGAGGACTTCTGGCCCACCACGTACGATCCCTCGCTCGTCGACCGGGTGGTGCCGATCAGCGACGAGGACAGCTTCCTCATGGCCCGGCGGGTCACCCGCGAGGAGGGGTTGCACATCGGCGGCTCCGGCGGGACCGCCGTGGCGGCGGCGCTCGAGGTCGGGCGGGACCTCGGTCCGGAGCACCTGGTGGTAGTGCTGATCCCCGACTCCGGGCGGGGCTACCTGTCTCGCGTCTTCGATCAGGACTGGATGGCCGGCTACGGCTTCCTCCGGGCGGCGGCCGAGCACACCGTGGCCGACATCATCGAGGCCCGCCGGGGCGACATCCCGCCGCTCGTGTACATCCAGCCCGAGGAGACGGTGCGCCGGGCCGTCAACGTGATGCGCGGCTACGGGGTATCGCAGCTGCCGGTGGCCAAGGGGGAGATGCCGCTGGCGGCGGCGGAGATCCTGGGCGCCGTCGACGAGCTGGCGCTCATGGACCGGGCGTACCGCGACCCCGCCGTGATGGACGAGCCCGTGGAGAAGGTGATGGGCCCCCGCCTGCCCACGATAGGCATCGGCCAGCCGATCGCCCTGGCGGTCGAGCTACTCGACCGGGCCGGGGCCCTGGTGGTCCTGGCGGGCGGCCGGCCGCACGTGGTGCTCGGGCGCAGCGACGTGCTCAACCACCTCTCGCAGGCCGAGCGCTGATGTCCGAGCTCGACGGGTTCGAGACCCGGGCCATCCATGCGGGCCAGGACCCCGACCCCGCCAGCGGCGCCGTGGTGCCCCCGATCAACCTCTCGACCACCTTCGCCCAGTCCGCAGTCGGGGTGCACCAGGGCTGGGAGTATGCGCGCAGCGGGAACCCCACCCGCGACGCCCTGGAGGCATGCCTGGCCTCGCTCGAGGGTGGCGGGCGCGCCTTTGCGTTCGCCTCCGGGCTGGCCGCCGAGGACGCGGTCCTGCGCCAGCTTCGGCCGGGCGACCGGATCGTGCTCGGCACCGATGCCTACGGCGGGACCTATCGGCTCATCGACAAGGTCTACGGTCCCGCCGGCCATCCGTGGACGGCCGCCGACCTGACCGACCCGGCCGCCCTCGATCGGGAATGGCCGGCCGGCACCGCGCTCGTCTGGGCCGAGACGCCGACCAACCCCGCCATGGCCATCGTCGACATCGCCGCGGTCGCCGAAGTGGCGCACCATCACGGCGCCCGCCTGGTGGTGGACAACACGTTCGCCACGCCGTACCTGCAACAGCCCCTGGCCCTGGGGGCCGACGTCGTGGTCCACAGCGCCACCAAGTACCTGGGCGGGCACTCCGACGTCGTCGGCGGCTGCGTCGTCACCGACGACGCCGAGCTCGCCGACGGCATCGGCTTCGTGCAGAACGCCGCCGGCGCCGTGCCGTCGCCGTTCGACTGCTACCTGGTGCTCCGGGGCCTGCGGACCCTCGCCCTGCGCATGGACCGCCACTGCGACAACGCCCGGGCCGTCGTCGAGCTGCTGGCGGAGCATCCCGCGGTGGAGCGGGTGCTGTGGCCGGGCCTCCCGGACCACCCGGGCGCCGACGTGGCCAAGCGACAGATGCGGGACGCAGGCGGCATGGTCTCGTTCCTCGTGCGGGGCGGCGAGGACGCCGCGGTGCGGTTGGTCGAGCGCACCCGCCTGTTCGTGCTGGCCGAGTCGCTGGGGGCGGTGGAGTCGCTCATCGAGCACCCCCACCGGATGACGCACTCATCCGCCGCCGGATCGCCGTTGGCGGTGGATCCGGGACTCGTCCGCCTGTCGGTCGGGACCGAGACGGCCGCCGACCTGGTGGCCGACCTCCGCCAGGCGCTGGACGGCATCTGATGACCGACCGGTAACCTGCCGCCCCGATGGAGGTGCTCCGCGATCAGGCGCGATGCCCGTCGCCCCCGGAGGGGACGGTCGTCACGATCGGCGCCTACGACGGGGTCCACCTGGGCCACCGCTCGGTGATCCGGTTGGTGCGCCAACGGGCCGCCGAGCGCGGGCTGCGAAGCGCCGTCGTGACCTTCGACCGGCACCCGGCGTCGGTCGTCCGCCCGGAGTCGGCACCGCGGCTGCTCACCGACCTCGAGCAGAAGCTCGAGCTGCTGGCCGAGACCGGCATCGACTACTGCCTGGTCATCGCCTTCGACGAGGCCCGGAGCCGGGAATCGGCCGAGGACTTCGTGCACGAGGTCCTGGTCGACTGCCTCAACGCCGCAGACGTGGTGGTGGGGGAGGACTTCCACTTCGGTCACCGGCGGGCGGGCAACGTGCCGCTGCTGCGCCGGTTGGGAACCGAGCTGGGCTTCGAGGTCGACGGCATCGAGCTCGTCGGTGCCGGGGGCGGCCCGGGCGGCGGGGATGAGCCGGTCTCGTCCACCCGGATCCGGCGCGCCCTGGTGGCGGGCGACCTCGCCCTGGCCAACCGGCTGCTCGGTCGGGACTACGAGGTGCGGGGCGTGGTCGCGCTCGGCGACAAGCGGGGCCATGAGCTGGGGTTCCCGACCGCCAACGTCTCGGTGCCGGGCGACATCCTGCTGCCCGCGGACGGGATCTACGCCGGGTGGTTCGAGCGGCCCGACGGCACGGTGCACCCCAGCGCCATCTCCCTGGGCCGGCGGCCGACGTTCTACGTGGAGGCCCACGTCAGCCTGCTGGAGGCCCACCTGCTGGACTTCGACGGCGACCTCTACGACGAGCACGTCAAGGTGCGGTTCGTGGCTCGCCTGCGCGACGAGGTGCGGTTCGACTCGGTCGACGAGCTCGTCGAGCAGATCCAGCGCGACGTCGACCAGGCACGGGAGCTGCTGGGCGCCTGAGGCGCCGCCGGGCCCGAGCGGCCCGCTGCGAAGCAGCAAGAGCGGGAGGTATGGCCCGAGCGGCCCGCTGCGAAGCAGCAAGAGCGGGAGGTATGGCCCGAGCGGCCCGCTGCGAAGCAGCAAGAGCGGGAAACATGTTCCGTCCCCGCGCGCCGGCCACTGACCATTGGGCGGTCACGCGCCCGGCGTTTGGCTTATGGTGTAAGTGGGAGTTCAGATGCGGGGCAAGGACGACGAACCTTCGAGCGACGATGACGTGGCGGCGGTCATCCCGCTCCGTGGGGGGGAGCCATCGGGGGTTCGGGACCCGATCGTCGGCCCCACGCGTGCTGTCCCCGAGACCGGCCAGCTCGTCGCCGTGCCCCGCCTCGCCCGGCACGAGATCGTGCTGGACGACGACCACCGGGTGGGCGTGGCCGTGTGCGGCCAGGGGGTGCCGGTCGTGCTCGTCCACGGGTTCACCGCCGAGGGCATCCTGTACGCGCAGACGCTTTCACGCCTGGTGCGCATGGGATTCAAGGTCATCGCCATCGACGTGGCCGGCCACGGCGGCACCCAGGGCCTACCCACGGGCGGAGAGAAGCTCGAGTCGTACACCGGGCTACTGGCCCGGGTGTTGGACGAGCTCGGCGTGCGGCGTGCGCTGTTTGCCGGCCATTCGATGGGCGGACGACTGGTCACCCAACTGGTGGCGGAGCAGCCAGACCGGGCGATCGGCGTGGTGCTCATCGACGCGGTGGTCGGGGACTGCTGGGATCGGCTCATCCGCGTCTCGCGCTTCGCACCGCCGGTGCTGCTGGGCGTCGCCGCCGCCCTCGCCTTGGACACGCTGTCGACCCTCCCGTTGCTCCGGAACCCGACCCAGGCGGTCAAGCTCGGCCGCCTGGTGGCGCCGACGCTGCTGGGCCACGTCCGCCGACCCTGGCGCCTGTTGGGCCCGGCAGTCTCCATGCTGCGATCGCAGGACAGCCGGGAGATGCTCGAGAAGTTGGCCCACGAGCGGATCCCCGTGGTGGTGATCCACGGCGACCGTGACATCGCCGTCCCGTACCGCACGGCGGTGGACGCCGCCCGTCGATCCGGAGGCACGCTCGTCACCATCCACGGCGGGACCCACTCGTGGCTGCTTAAGGACCCCGAGACCTTGCCGGCGGTGATCGGCGAACTGCTCGACGGTCCGCTGGCGCGGGTGCGCGCCGCGCTGCTCGGCGCCGTCGGGCTCGCCCCTGGTGCGACGCCGGAGCAGATGGAGCTGGCGTTCCTCGGTCCCCACGCCCTGGTGCGCCGCCTCACCCCCCCGCTCGAGCTGCGCACCGGCCGCCAGCAACACCACAGGGCCCGCTACCGGTGGACGGTGGACGGGCCCGCCGAGGAGCAGCCCGCCTGACTTCGCCGTTCTGACGGACCCGCTGGTAGGCTTGTCCGACGCTCTGAGCGACGTCCAGACGCGCATCGGGGCAGGGTAAGCAGTCACCCGAGCAATGAAGGAAACACGTGTCCGATCAGATCGACGCGGCCAAGCCCGGCATCATCGCCGAGCACAAGCTCCACGACACCGACACCGGGTCGCCCGAGGTGCAGATCGCGCTGCTCACCGCACGCATCAACCACCTCAACGCCCACCTGGGCAAGCACCGCAAGGACCACCACAGCCGCCGCGGGCTGCTCCAGCTGGTCGGCCGGCGCCGCCGGCTGCTCGACTACGTGCGGGCGAACGACGTCGAACGCTACAGGGCGATCATCGCCCGCAACGGCCTGCGCCGGTAAGGCCGGAAGCCACAGGGAGCGGCCCTCGGGCCGCTCCCCGTCGCATACTGGTAGACAACAGAACCCCCGGCGGCGCGAAGGTCAGCTGCCAGTCGCCCTCCCCCGGATCACGAGCCGGGAGTTGCCGACTGGGAACTGGCCCGCCGCCCCCGATCCGGTGGCTGACGCCACCGGGAAGGAGAGCGACCGATGGCTGATCCCATCGTCGTGTCCGGCCCGATCTCGGGCACCGACACATCCCTGACATTCGAGACCGGCAAGCTGGCGTTCCAGAGCCAGGGTGCCGTCATCGCCACCCTGGGCAAGACCGAGGTCCTGGTAACCGCCAACGCGGCGCACGGCGTGCGCGAGGGCATCGACTTCTTCCCCCTCACCGTCGACGTCGAGGAGCGCATGTATGCGGCCGGGCGAATCCCCGGCAGCTTCTTCCGCCGGGAGGGCCGACCCACCGACCTGGCGATCCTCACCTGCCGCCTCATCGACCGGCCGCTGCGGCCCAGCTTCTCCGTGGGCTACCGGAACGAGACCCAGGTCGTGGTGACGGTTGTGGGCGTCGACGGGCACAACCCCTACGACGTGCTGGCCATCAACGGCGCGTCGGCGGCGCTCATGGTGTCGGGCATTCCGTTCGAGGGCCCGATCGGCGCCGTGCGCATCGCGTGGTCGTCGGAGGGGCGCTGGGTGCCGCACCCCACCTACGAGCAGAGCGAGGACGCCACGTTCGACCTGGTGGTCGCCGGACGCCAGCTCGACGACGGCGACATCGCCATCATGATGGTCGAGGCCGGCGGCACCGAGAGCGCCTGGCGCCTGTACCAGGACGGAACGCCGTACGTCACCGAAGAGGTGATCGCGGGGGGACTGGAGGCCGCGAAGACCTGGATCCGCGAGTCGATCGAACTCCAGCGCCAGCTGGTCGACGGCGCCAACGCCGCCGCCAAGATCATGCCGCTCGAGTGGGAGCCGCAGGTCGACTACGGCGAGGACGTGCTGGCCCGGGTCGAGGTGGTCGGCACCGAGCGCCTCGCCCAGGCGTCACAAATCGTCGGCAAGGCCGAGCGCAACGCCGCCTACGACGAGGCCGTGACCGCCATCCGTGAGGAGCTGGCCGAGGAGTTCCCCGAGCGCGACGCTGAGATCAAGGCCGCCGCCCGGTCGGTGCAGAAGAGCGTCATCCGCCGGCGGATCGTCGACGAGGGCCTCCGTATCGACGGCCGCGGTTCCCGCGACATCCGGCCCCTGTCCGCCGAGGTGGCCGTGCTGCCCACGGCCCACGGGTCGGGCCTGTTCCAGCGGGGCGAGACCCAGGTCCTCAACGTCGCCACGCTCGGCATGCCGAAGACCGACCAGATCCTCGACAACCTGGGCAACCGCGACCGCAAGCGCTACATGCACCACTACAACATGCCGCCGTCGGCCAACGGCGAGACCGGCCGGGTGGGCAGCCCCAAGCGCCGCGAGATCGGGCACGGGCTCCTGGCCGAGCGGGCGCTGCTCCCGGTGGTGCCGAGTGCCGAGGAGTTTCCCTACGTGCTGCGCCTGGTCTCCGAGGTGCTGGCGTCGAACGGCTCGACGTCGATGGCGTCGGTGTGCGCGTCGACCATGTCGCTGATGGACGCCGGTGTCCCCATCAAGGCCCCGGTAGCCGGCATCGCCATGGGACTGGTGTACGCCGAGGGCAAGTACACCACGCTGACCGACATCCTCGGCGCCGAGGACGCCTTCGGCGACATGGACTTCAAGGTGGCCGGCACCAGCGAGTTCGTGACCGCGCTGCAGCTCGACACCAAGATCGACGGGCTGCCCGCGGATGTGCTGGCCCGGGCGCTGCAGCAGGCATATGAGGCCCGCACGCAGATCCTCGAGGTCATGCACGACGCCATCCCCGCGCCACGCGACGAGGTCGGCGAGACGGCGCCGAAGATCGTCAGCTTCGAGATCCCGATGGACAAGATCGGCGAGGTGATCGGCCCCAAGGGCAAGGTCATCAACGCGATCACCACCGAGACCGGGGCCGACGTGAGCGTCGACGACGACGGCATGGTCGGCCGGGTGTCGATCGGCTCCACCGACAAGGGCGCGGTCGAGGAGGCTCGCCGCCAGATCAACCTGATCCTCAACCCGCCCACGGCCGAGGTCGGCCAGGTCTACCCGGGCCGGGTCGTGAACATCACCAAGTTCGGGGCGTTCGTCAACATCCTCCCCGGCCGGGACGGCCTGCTGCACATCTCCAAGATCGGGGGCGGCAAGCGCATCGACAAGGTCGAGGATGTCCTCGATCTCGGTGACGAGGTGGAGGTGCGCGTCGACGACGTCGACCCCAGCGGCAAGGTCTCGCTGAGCCTCGCCTCGGCGCCCGATCCCCGGGCTGGTGGGTCCGACGGCCCTCGCTCGGCCCCCTCGGGCGAAGGCCCCGCAGCGGGCGCCCCGAGCGACAGCGAGTCGGTCAGCTTCGAGGACACGTTCGACGCCGAACTGCGGGCCGAGCTCGGCGACCTGGGCCCGGCGGGCGCGTCCGTCTCGGCCGGCGGCGACCGGGGTGACCGCGGCGACCGGGGCGGTCGTCGCCGGCGCCGCCGCTAGCCGAGACCCGAGGTTCCTTCCCACGTGAAACCCGCCGCAACAACCGAGAAGATCAGCGAAACCCGGTTGGCCAACGGCATCCGTGTCGTCACCGAACGCATGCCCGAGGCGCGTTCGGCGACGCTCGGGGTCTGGGTCGCCGTCGGCGGACGTGACGAGCCCGACGAGCTCGCCGGCGCGTGCCACTTCCTGGAGCACCTGTTGTTCAAGGGCACGTCGACGCGCTCGGCCCGGCAGATCGCCGAGGCCGTCGACGCCGTGGGGGGCGAGATGAATGCCTTCACGAGCCGCGAGCACACCGCGTACTACACGCGACTTCCGGCCCACCAGGTCGAGCTGGGCATGGAGATCCTGGGCGACGTCCTGACCGACCCGGCGTTCCGGCCCCACGAGGTCGAGGCCGAGCGGCAGGTGATCCTCGAGGAGATCCTCATGAACCTCGACATGCCCGAGGATCACGTGCACACGCTGCTGGCGGAGGCCATGTTCCCCGGCCACCCGCTGGGACGCGAGGTGCTCGGCACCCGGCAGTCGGTCGAGGCGGTGACCCGGGACCAGATCGCCGAGTTCTTCGGCCACTGGTACCGCCCCGGCAACCTCGTGGTCGTGGCCGCCGGCAACCTGTCGCACGAGCAGATCGTCGACGGCATCGATCGCTCGCTGGGGCGGCGCGCGGGTGGCGAGCGGCCGGTGCGGACACCACCGACAGCGGGCCCCAACCCGCGGGTGGTCCTGGGCGATCCGACCGAGCAGGTGCACGTCGCCTTCGGCTGGCGCGCCGTCGACCATCACGACGACGACCGCTACGCGTTGATGGTCGCCAACCAGGTGCTCGGTGGCGGCATGTCGAGCCGGCTGTTCCAGGAGGTCAGGGAGGAGCGCGGCCTGGCGTACTCCGTGTACTCGTGGGCGTCGACCTACGACGACTCGGGGTCCGCGGGCATCTACGCCGGCACCGCGCCCGCCCGGGCCGGAGAGCTGCTGGAGGTCGTCGACGACGAGGTCGGGAAGCTGGTCGCATCGGGGGTGACCGAGAACGAGCTCGGTGTGGCCAAGGGCTTCATCGAGGGGTCGCTGGTGCTGGGCCTCGAGGACTCCGCCTCGCGCATGGCCCGACTCGGCCGCAGCCTGATGGCCCGCGACGAGGTCGTAACCGTCGACGACCAGCTCGAGCGGATCAGGGCCGTCACCGCCGACGACGTCGGCGCCGTGGCCGCCCGGGTGTACGGGGGCGGCCGGGCGCTGGCCATCATCGGCCGCGTCGACGACGGCGTACTCGGCTAGCGCCTCAGCGGCCCCTCGCGAACCGAACCGTCGACGACGTCGAGCACCCGGTCGACGCCGACGGACTCGAGCAGACGGCGGTCGTGGGTCACCAGGACCAGGGTGCCGGCGTAGCCCCGGAGCGCCTGTTCCAGCTGCTCGATGGCGGGCAGGTCGAGGTGGTTGGTGGGCTCGTCGAGGACCAGGAGGTTGACGTCCCGCGCCTGGAGGACCGCCAGGGTGGCGCGGGTGCGCTCGCCCGGCGAGAGCGAGCTCGGCGGCCGGAGGACCTCCTCGGCACCGAGGCCGAACTTCGCCAGGACGGACCGGGCATCACCCGCCGCCCGGATCCCCGTGCGCGCCATGAAGCCGTCCAACAGGTTGGCGTTGCCGTCGAACTCGCCTCGACCCTGGCCGATCTCGCCGACGACCACGCCCGGCCCGAGCCGGCGGCGACCGGCGGACAGGGGCACTCGCCCGAGCAGGGCGCGCAGCAGGGTCGTCTTGCCGGAGCCGTTGGCGCCCACGACGGCGACCCGGTCGCCCCAGCCCACCTCGAGCGACACGGGCCCCAGCACGAACCGGCCGCGGTCGTCCGGCGAGGCCAGCTCGACGACGGCGCCCTCGAGCAGGGCCACCCGGTCTCCGGCGCGCCTGGCGTCGGCGATGGCGAACCGGAGGTCCCAGCATTCCCACGGCTTGTCCACCACGGTGAGGCGGGCCAGCGCCTGCTCGGTGCGCCGGGCGTGGGCGGCCATGCTCTCCGAGCTCTCCACGTTCCGGTGGCGGATGAACTTGTCGGTTTCGCCGGAACGCCTGGCGGCGCGGGCACCCTTCGCCGCCCAGCGCCGCTGGGTACGGGCGCGCTCCGTGAGCGCGTCGCGCTGGTCGAGGTAGGTCCGGTAGTCCTGCTCGGCATGCTGGCGGGCCCGGTGGCGCTCGTCGAGGTACGCCGACCAGCCCCCGTCGTAGCGGGTGAGCGTGTGGGCATGGTCGTCGATCTCCGCAACCGCGGTCACGGTTCGTTCCAGGAAGGCGCGGTCGTGCGAGACCGCGACCAGCGGTGCCGTCAGCCGGAGGACGAACCGCTCCAGCCGCTCGAGGCCGTCGAGGTCCAGGTCGTTGGTGGGCTCGTCGAGCAGGAACACGTCGAAGCGCGCCAGCAGCAGGGCCGCCAGCTGGACCCGCGCCGCCTGCCCGCCCGAGAGGTCGGCGGTGGCGCGGTCCAGCAGCCCGCCGGGGAGGCCGAGGTCGGCGGCCACGGCCCCGGCGCGGGCGTCGATGTCGGCGCCGCCGAGCGCGAGCCCTGTCTCTTATACACATCTGACGCTGCCGACGAGTATTCCACCGTGTAGTTCTCGGTGGGGGCGGGGG
>JBKOUY010000243.1:0-25459 GCA_046723645.1 Actinomycetota bacterium
GAGATGATGACCACGCCCAGGGCCAGCATCCCCACGAACAGCAGGCCGATGCCGGTGTCCTCGCGCACGCGGGTGCGGTGCGACACCAGCGTCACGGCCCCGCTCATCAGCAGGGCGGCCACCAGGGCACCCAGCGTGGGGCTGAACCCCCAGAGCACGGCCAGCGCCAGGCCGGGCACGACGCCGTGGGCCAGGGCGTCGCCGAGGAACGTGAGCCCGCGCAGCACCACCCACGTGCCGACCACCGCCGTCGCGCTGCTGGCCAGGAGGCCGGCCAGCAACGCCCGCTGCATGAAGGTCGGCTCGAAGGCGTCGGTGAACCAGGCCATCACGTCGGCGCCTCCTCAGGCAGCCGCCAGGGCGTCGGCGATCCGCGTGGCGTTCGTGCGCATCATGGCAGCGTAGGTCTCGCCACCCGAGCCCTCCCCGCCCAGCGACTCGCTGAACAGCTCCACGACGTCGACGTCGCCCACCTCGTCGGCGAGCGCCTCGGCCAGCCGGGTGGGCGACGAGGTCTCGACGAAGATGGCGGGCACGCCCCGCTCCTCGATCGTGTCGGCGAGCTGGGCGAGCTGCTCGGCGCTGGGCTCCGACTGGGTGGTGCCCGCAGGGATGACGGCGCCGACCACGTCGAACCCGTAGCGGTCGGCGAAGTACCCGAAGACCTCGTGGTTGGTGACCAGCGTGCGACGGTCGGCCGGCACGGCGGACAGCGTCCGCTCCACCTCGGCGTCGAGTGCGTGGAGCTCGTCGACCGTGGCCCGGACCTGGCGGGCGAATGCCGGCGTATCGAGGGCGGGCACCTCGTCGACCAGGAAATCGGCGATGGCCTGCGCGGCGGTGGCCATGCGTGCCGGGTCCGTGAAGAAGTGGGGATCGGTGCCCCCGTCGCCTTCGAGCTCCAGGGTGTCGACCGCGTCGATGGCGGCGAACGTGGGGACACCGTCCTGCTCGGCCGCCTCGATCGTGTCGGTGAGGCCCTCCTCGAAGCCGGCCCCGTTGGTGACGAGCGCGTCGGCGTCCCGCATGGTGGCGACCTGCCGGGGCGACGCCTCGAACTCGTGGGGAGCGGTGCCCGGGGGCATGATCACCTCGACGTCAGCCTGGTCGCCGACCAGGTCGGAGACCACGTCGCCCAGCACGTTGGTCGTCACGACCACGCGTGGGCCACCCCCCGACGCGCCGGCGGGGCCGCCGTCGTCGCCGCAGGCGGCGAGGCCGAGCGTGAGAAGTAGGAGGGCAAGGGCTGCGAGCCGGATGCGGTGCACGGGGACCTCGTCGGGTGGCGAGCCGGTAGGATCGGCGCAACTGAGAATGGATCTTGATCTCGGCTCGGAATCTAACGAGAGTCATTCCCGATTAGCAAGAGGGCTGCGCCACATGTCCTTTCCTCCCGCCGTCGCCGCGGACGAGCTCGTGCTCGCTTACGGGCACCGGTTGGCGCTGGCGCCGAGCTCGTTCACCGTCCCGGCGGGCACGTCGGTCGCGCTCATCGGCCCCAACGGATCGGGCAAGTCGACCCTGCTGCGGGCCATCGCCGGGCTGCTGCCGCCGCGATCGGGGCGGCTCGACGTGCCCGCGCGGCAGAGCCGGGCCGCCGTGGCCCTCGTCCTGCAGACCACCGACGTCGACCGCTCGCTGCCCATCACCGTCCGGGAGACCGTGACGATGGCGCGGTACGCCACCAGGGGGGCGGTGCGCCGCCTCGACCGGGACGACCACGCCGTGGTGGATCGGGCCATGGAGCGGCTGGCCATCACGGACCTGGCCGGCCGCCAGCTCCACGAGCTGTCCGGCGGCCAGCGCCAGCGGGTCCTGGTCGCCCAGGGGCTCGCCCAGGGAGCCGACCTGTTGCTGCTCGACGAGCCGGTGACGGCGCTCGACGTGGTGTCGCGGCGGCTGATTCTCGAGGCGGTGGCCGCGGAGCGGGACGCGGGCCGGACCGTCGTGCTGTCGACGCACGACCTGGGCGACGCCCGCCTGGCCGACCTGGTGATGCTGCTCGCCAACCGGCTGATCGCCTGCGGTCCACCCGATGCCGTGCTGACCGACCACAACCTGGCCGCCGCCTACGGCGGCCGGCTGTTGATGCTGCCCGAGGGGGCGGTGATCATCGACGATCCGCACCACCACGACCACGTGGAGGCGGCGTTTAGGCTCGGACCATGACCGCGGCGCCCGACCTGGACGACGAGGCGGCGTCCCGCCTGCGGCGGCTCGACCAGCGCTACACGCGGGCTCGCCGCACGCTCGTAGGGGTCCTGGCCTCGGCCGAGGCGCCGTTGTCGATCCCCCAACTGCTGGCCCGCGAGCGGGGCCTCGCCCAGTCGTCGGCGTACCGAAACCTGGCGGTGCTCGAGCAGGCAGGTGTCGTGCACCGGATCGTGGGCAGCGACGAGTTCTCGCGCTACGAGCTGGCCGAGGATCTCACCCGGCACCACCACCATCACCTCATCTGTTCCCGCTGCGGCCAGGTCCAGGACTTCACGGCGCCCGCCAGCATCGAGAGCGACCTCGATCGCGCCCTCCAGCGGGTCGCCGCCCAGCACGGCTTCGACGCCGACCATCACCGGCTCGACCTGGTGGGCACCTGCGCCAACTGCCGCTAGCCCCGCGGCCCGCGGCGCGGTGTGCGCCGGTGCGTGGGGCTCCGCGGCCCTGCCTCTAACCTCTCCCTTTCGGGTGTGGCGCCCCTCCTCCGGCCCCAGACCAGGGAGCACGTGTGGTGACCGACATCGAGACCTGGCCAGGCCGGCCCTACCCGCTGGGGGCCACCTACGACGGCACCGGTACCAACTTCTCGGTGTTCTCCGAGGTAGCGGAGGCCGTCGACCTGTGCCTGTTCGACGCCCACGGCGAGGAGCGCATCGCACTCAGCGAGGTCGACGGGTTCTGCTGGCACGCCTACCTCCCCCGGGTCGGCGCCGGTCAGCGCTATGGCTTCCGTGTACACGGCCCGTGGGACCCGGCCCGCGGTCAGCGCTGCAACCCCAACAAGCTCTTGCTCGACCCGTACGCCAAGGCGGTCGACGGCGGCGTGGACTGGGATCCCGCCTGCTTCCCGTACGACCTGGTGTCGGGCGATCCCGCCAGCCGCAACGACCAGGACAGCGCGCCCCACGTCCCCAAGGCGGTGGTGGTCAACCCCCTCTTCGACTGGGGAGCGGACCGCCCGCCCGACACGCCGCTGCACGAGTCGGTGATCTACGAAATGCACGTCAAGGGGTTCACGGCCACCAACCCGGACATCCCCCCGGCGCTGCGCGGCACGTACGCCGGCCTCGCGCACCCGGTCGCCATCGACTACCTCACGGCCCTGGGCGTCACGGCGGTCGAGCTCCAGCCGGTCCACCAGTTCGTCCACGACGCCGGGCTGGTCGAGCGGGGCCTCCGCAACTACTGGGGCTACAACTCCATCGGGTTCCTCGCCCCCCACGACGAGTACTCGAGCGCCGGCAGCGACGGCTCCCAGGTCACCGAGTTCAAGGCGATGGTGCGTTCGCTCCACGAGGCCGGCATCGAGGTGATCCTCGACGTCGTCTACAACCACACGGCCGAGGGCAACCACCTGGGGCCGATCCTGTCGTTCAAGGGCATCGACAACGCCGCCTACTACCGGCTCGTGCCCGAGGACCGGGCCCACTACTACGACACCACCGGCACCGGGAACAGCCTCAACATGGCCCACCCGCACACGCTGCAGCTGATCATGGACAGCCTGCGCTACTGGGTTATGGATATGCACGTCGACGGGTTCCGCTTCGACCTGGCGGCCACGCTGGCCCGGCAGTTCCACGAGGTCGAGCGCCTGTCGGCGTTCTTCGACCTGGTCCAGCAGGATCCGGTCGTCAGCCAGGTCAAGCTCATCGCCGAGCCCTGGGACCTGGGCGAGGGCGGCTACCAGGTCGGCAACTTCCCGCCCCAGTGGTCGGAGTGGAACGGCCGCTACCGCGACGCCGTCCGGGACGTGTGGCGAGGGGCGCCCGCCGTCCTCGGCGAGCTGGCGTCGCGGCTGACCGGCAGCTCCGACCTCTACCAGGGCGATTCCCGGCGCCCCTCGGCCAGCGTCAACTTCGTGACCGCCCACGACGGCTTCACGCTGCGGGACCTGGTCTCGTACAACGAGAAGCACAACGAGGCCAACCTCGAGGACAACCGGGACGGCGAGAGCTACAACCGCTCCTGGAACTGCGGGGTCGAGGGGCCGACCGACGATCCCGACGTGCTGGCCCTGCGAGCCCGCCAGCAACGCAACCTGCTCACCACGTTGTTGCTATCGCAGGGCGTACCCATGATCTTGTACGGCGACGAGGTCGGGCGCACGCAGGGTGGCAACAACAACGCCTACTGCCAGGACAACGAGACGTCGTGGTTCGACTGGCACCACACCGACGACGAGCTGCACGCCTTCGCCACCGGCCTCATCGGCCTGCGCCGGGCGCACCCCGTGTTCCGCCGGCGCCGCTGGTTCCAGGGGCGCCCGCTGCGGGGCACTGCCGACATCGTATGGCTCAAGCCCGACGGCACGGAGATGACCGACGACGACTGGCGCTCCGGCCACGAGGCGTGCGTGGGCATGTTCTTCAACGGCGAGGGCATCGCCAGCCCCGGGCCCCGGGGCGAGCACGTGGTCGACGACTCGTTCCTGCTGCTCCTCAACGCCTCGCCCGAGCCCCGCAAGTGGACCATCAGCGGGACCTGGGGCGAAGCCTGGCGCCCGGTGCTCGACACCGCGTCGGGCGAGCCACCGCTGGAGGCCAACGGGAGCGGCGACGGTGACGGCGACGAGCTGGGGGGCGAGCTCGTGGTCACCGAGCGCTCGGTGGTGCTGCTGCGCCGGGGCGGGTCGGCGAACGGGTGATGCGCCCGCGGCGCAGCGCTGGGACCGGGGACGCGGTCCGGGCCTAACCTGCGGGCACGCGTGGCGAGCTGGGGGTCTGGATGGCGACGCATCGGCCGGGTGACGACCCGACGGTCGAGCTGACGGCCCCGGCTCCGGCGTCGCCGCCCCCGGTCGACGACACGGTGCCGACGAGGGCTAGGCACCCGGCGTTCCGATGTGCCGGTTTCCGTCGCTTGCGGACGCCGGATCGCCGAGCCGGTCGCCGGGCCCGGGTCAGTCGGTCCTGTTGAACAGGCGCACGGCCAGGGCCAGCAGGCCGGTCCCGATCGCGACCACCAGCAGCGCCTCCGCCCACATCGGCACCAACCAGCCTGCGATCTCGACCCCCGGCGCGTCGGCCAGCACCGACCGGCGCACCAGGTCGACGGCGTAGGTGGCGGGATTGAGGTGGGTGACGACCGCCAGCCAGGTGGGCAGGTTCTGCAGCGGGAACACGGCGCCGGACAGGAAGATCATCGGCTGCAGGACCAGCGTCATGACCATCTGGAAGCTCTCCATGCGCTCGATGCGCGTGGCCAACACGATGCCGAACGCGGTCATCGCGTAGGCGAGGAGGAGCAGGGAGACGATCAGCAGGAGCAGCCGGCCCACCGTGAGGTCCACGCCGACGATCGGCGCCGCGACGACGAGGATCAGGCCCTGGACCACCGCCACGGTTCCGCCGCCCAGGGCCTTGCCCAGGACGATCGACGTGCGGGACACCGGGGCCACCAGCATCTCGCGCATGAAGCCGAACTCGCGGTCCCACACGATCGACACCGCCGAGAACAGCGCCGACGTGATGATCGACATGGAGAGGATCCCGGGGAACAGGAACTCCTGGTAGTCCAGCCCGCCGGGCACGCCCTGCTGGATGAGGCTGCCCAGCCCCGCCCCCAGGATGAACAGGAAGATGATCGGCTGGGCCAGGCCGGTGACGATGCGGGTCGGCGTGCGGCGCAGCCGGATCAGCTCGCGCTGCCACACCATCGCGATGGTCCGGCCGTTGCGGGTGAGCGTGGCCTGGCGGCGGGTCGCGGCATCTGCGGGCGCCGGCGGGGTCGGCGCCGCGTCGGTGGGCGTGCGGGCGGCGATCGATCCGTCCATCATCCCCTCCGGAACCCGCGGACCATCGGGTTCATCTTGAGCTGATCGACGGCTCCCGCCTCGGCGTCGCGGATCGCCCGGCCGGTGTACTTGATGAACACGTCGTCGAGGCTGGGGCGCCGCACGCTGACGCTCTGCACGCCGACCGTCAGGACGCCGAACGCGCTGGGGACGAACTCTTCGCCGTCCGGCACCCGCACCACCAGGCCGCCGTTCTGGCCGACGACCTCGACGCCGAAGGCCTCGCTCAGCTGGCGGGCCGCGAGGGCGTCGTCGGCCGTGGCGAAGGTGACCGTGTCGGCACCCACGGCGGCCTTGAGGGCGTCGGGCGTGTCGATGGCCACGATCCGCCCCTGGTCGATGATGGCGATCCGGTCACAGCGCTCGGCCTCGTCCATGTAGTGGGTGGTCAGGAACATCGTGGTCGACTCGCGGCAGCGCAGCTCGTCGACGTAGTCCCAGATGTGTGCCCGCGTCTGCGGATCGAGCCCGATCGTGGGCTCGTCGAGGAAGAGGACCCGTGGGGCGTGGATCAGGCCCCTGGCGATCTCGAGCCGGCGCTTCATGCCGCCCGAGAAGTAGCGAACCTGCTGGCCCTTGCGTTCCGTGAGCCCGACCATCTCGAGCAGCGGCGCCATGCGCTCGGCCACCTGGCTCCGGGGCACGCCGTACATCACGGCGTGGAAGCGGAGGTTCTCCTCGGCCGTGAGGTAGTCGTCCAGCGTCAGTTCCTGGAAGACGAGCCCGATGCTGGCGCGCACCTCGTCCCGCTGGGTCGTGATGTCGTAGCCGTCGACCGTGGCCCGGCCGGCGCTGGCCGACAGCAGCGTGCACAGCATGGAGATGGTCGTCGTCTTGCCCGCGCCGTTCGGGCCGAGGAAGCCGAAGAGCTCGCCGGGCGCCACCGTGAACGACACGTCGTCCACGGCCGTGAAGCCGCCGAAGCGCTTCACCAGGTGCTCGACCTCGACCGCGGCGGCGCGGGCCGAACTGGCCACGGGATCGGGGAGGGACCCGTTGGGGGCGGGGGGCATCGCCTGCCATCATGCGGCGCTCCGCGGCGAATCCACCAGTCGGGCCCGCCGTCATCCGGCGACGGACCGCTGGCGCTCGCGGTGCGCGGCCACGTTGGCCCGGCTGGCGCAGCGGTCGGAGCAGTAGCGCCGCGAGCGGTTGCGCGAGCTGTCGATGAAGACGCCACGGCAGCGGGGATCAGCGCAGGAGCCGAAGCGGTCGGCCCCGAGGGCGAGGAATGCCATGGCCAGGCCCATGACGGCACCGGTGGCGAACTCGGTGGCGACGGGGCCCCGGTCGTCGGCGATGTGCAGGTGCCAGTCGGAGTCGTCGTGCCCGGAGATGCTGGGCTGAGGGCGGTGGCGGGCGAGCAGGTGGTTGATCCGTTCGACCATGGCGGCCGACCCGCCCTCGGCGGCGTCGTCAAAGACCGCCCGGAGCTCGCCGCGCAGGCGGACCAGCGGGGCCAGGTCCCGGTCCTCGGCGCGGGGGACCAGCCACGGCCAGGAGGCCAGGAAGGTCCGCAGGCCATCGAGCGAGCTCAGCGGATCATCGGGTTCGAGCTCGTCGGGCTCCGAGGACACCAGGTCGACGCCGAATCGAGCGTAAGACTCAAAATCCACTTGCACCCCTTACCCGTCCGTGGCATGGTGTCAGGAGCAAATCACTACTAAGCACCTTACAGCGGCTTACACGGAATGGGAGGCTCGATCGTGAGAGGGCACCTCTTCGGCCGGGGTTGGCGGCTGGCGACGCCGCACACGGTCAACCGGCGGTTCAACCACTCGGACCGGCAGCCCGGCCACCACCTGCCGGAGGCCAGCCACCTCGTCCGGAGCTTCCGGTGACGCCGGCCACGGCCACCGACCGGCCCGATCGGGCGTGGGCCGAGGCCTGGCAGGAATCGTGGGACCGCCAGCAGGAGGGCTACATGCCCGATCGCGAGGAGCGCCTCGCCGCGTTGCTCGATGTCGTCGAGGCCGTGGCGGACCCCGAGCCCCTGGTGCTCGACCTCGCCTGCGGCACCGGCACGATTTCCCGGCGCCTGCTCGATCGCTTCCCCGGGGCCCGATCGGTCGCCGTCGATGTCGACCTGGCGCTGCTCACCATCGCCCGGGCCACGCTCGGTGACGACGAACGCGTGCGCTTCGTGCGGGCCGACCTCGCCGATCCGGCATGGGTGCTCCGGTTGCCCGAGCTCCCGTTCGATGCGGTGCTCACGGCCACCGCGCTCCACTGGCTCCCCGAAACCCTCCTCCGGCGCGTCTACCGCGATCTGGCCGGCATCGTCCGCCCCGGCGGTGCGGTCGCCAACGCCGACCAGATGGAGGCGGCCGACCTGCCGCGCCTGGGCGCCGCCCTGGCGGCGGTGGAGGCACGCCGCCTGGAGCGCGTCCGTGCCGACGGTCGCCCGGACTGGAACGCCTGGTGGGACATCGCCGCCGCCGATCCGGTGATCGCCGAGGCCGTGGCCGAGCGCCGGGCGCACTTCGGCGGGGTGAACCACCCGGCCGAGTTCGATCCGCCGTCGTCATGGCACGCGCAGGCGCTACTCGACGCCGGGTTCGACGAGGCGGGCGTCGTGTGGCGCTCGGGCGCGGGCGCCGTGGTGGCGGCGGTCCGCTGATCCCCGGGCCGGGCGGTCAGGCGGTCGGGGCGACCTCCTCCGCGACGCGACCCGCCTCGCCGGCGTCGATGCCCGCCCGGCCCACCAGGAAGCAGGCGATCGGCGCCGCCGTCCGCTCGGACGCATGGGCCGCCGTGCCGGCGAGCGCCAGCAGTGTGTCGACGGTGGCGGGGTCGGGCGGCGGCACGCCGAGCCGGTCGGCGAAGGCGGCGATCCATTCGTCGGCGTTCATTGCTTCGGGACGCTCGCTCATGCTTCCATCCTGGCCGCTGCGATCGGCTCGAGCCGCGCCCGCACGTGCTTGTGGTGCGGCGTGCCGACCCAGGGGTCGCGGTCCTCGCTGGCCGTCAGCTCGTTGGGGGCGGTGCCCGTGACCACCACCTCACCGTCGGCCGCCGGATGGTCGAGTCCCAACCCGTTCGGCAGCGACACGTGCCCCGGGGACATGGCGTCGTCGAGCCCCACCGTCACGGCGACGCTGGCGCGCTTGGTCGTGAGCCGGGCGGGCCCGCCGTCCACCAGGCCGAGCCGTTCGGCGTCGGCCGGATTGACCCGGAGGGCGCCCGCGGGGTCGCGCTTCCGCCATGCGGGGTCGCGGATGATGGTGTTGGCGCTGAACGACCGTCGTTCGCCCGCCGAGAGCACGAACGGCCACCGATCGTCCGCACCGGGTGCCGCCTCGCCGGCCAGGCCCCGCAGCTCGGCGAGGAGCTCCGGGATCTCCAGGTGGATCAGGCCGTCGCCGGTCGCGACCCGGCTCCAGACGGCGTCGTCGTCCCCCTCGTCGTCGGTGATGACCACGCCCGACGGGCTGGCGAGGATGGCCTCGAACAGCCGCTCGCCCGCCTCGAGGCCCTCGCCGTGGCCGGCGCGGTGGACACCCCCGGGGTTCGCCTGGGCGCAGCGGTGGGCCGCGGCCCAGAGCGCCGCTGCGGCGGCGGCGCCGTCGGGCAGGGTCGGGCCGAGCGTGCGGTAGAGGACGATCGGGGCGAGCGGGCCCAGCTCGGGCCTGGCCGCAAGCGCCCCGAAGAACGCCTCGGCGAACGCCGCCCGCCCGCCATCGGCAGCCTCCCGCAGCGCCGCGAGCTCGGGCCGGGCGGCATCCAGGGCCCCCGAGGCCTCGACCAGGCGAGCGTGGATCTCGGGCTCGGGCAACGGGCCCTCGGGGGGATCGAGCACCGGGCGTCGCAGGTGGAAGACGTTGCGCGGGAAGTCGAAGTTGAAGAACGTCGCCTCCCACTTCTCGTACTGGGTCGGGGCGGGCAGCACGTAGTGCGCGAGCCGGGCCGTCTCGGTCAGGTAGACGTCGATGACCACCAGGGTGTCGAGGGCGGCCAACGCCTCCCGCATCCGCTGCGAGTCCGCCAGGGAGTGGGCCGGGTTGCCGCTCTCGACCACCATCGCCCGGTACCGGGCCGGGTGGTCGGTGAGGATCTCGTCGGCGACGACGTTGCAGGGCACCAACCCGGACACGATGCGGGCGCCCGCAACCGGGCTGCGTGGACCGCCGTGGTCGCCGGCGACCTCCGCGCGGCGGACCTTGCCCAACGGCACCAGGCTCGACGGGACGTACTGGGTCCCCGGCCGGCCAAAGTTGCCGGTCAGCAGCCACACCAGCTTCTCCAGGTAGCTCACGAGCGTGGAGTGGAGATTCATCTGGATGCCCAGGTCCTCGGCCACGGCCACGCTCGCTGCGCTCCCGATGCGGCGCGCCGCCCGGCGCAGCAGCGCCTCGTCCACGCCGCTCACGGCGCAGTGGGCAGCGATGTCGACGCCGCGCAGCTCCGCGATGACGGCGTCGGCGCCAGCGGCGTGGTCGTGGAGCCACCCGTCCTCGACGAGTCGCTCGTCCACGATGGCCGCGGCCAGGGCCGAGATCAGCCAGGCGTCGGTTCCCGGGCGCACCTGCAGGTGGATGTCGGCCAGGTCGGCGGTTTCCGTGCGGCGGGGATCGATGACGACGAGGGCCCGGCCCGGATCGCGGGCGATCTCCTTCAGCGTCGTCCGGGCGCGCGGGAAGCTGTGGCTCTGCCAGGGGTTCTTCCCGATGAACAGGGCGACCTCGCAGCCCTCCATGTCGCCGCGGACGTTGGTCCCCAGGAGCCTGCCGTTGACCCAGAACTCGCCGGTCTTCTCCTGGGCCAGCGCATTGGACCGGTAACGGGCGCCGAACGCCTGCATCGTGCACGTGCCGTAGGCGCCGCCCAGGTGGTTCCCCTGCCCGCCGCCGCCGAAGTAGAAGATGCTCTCGCCCCCATGCGCGTCGCGCACCGCCGCGAGCCGGGCGGCGACCTCACGGATGGCGGTGTCCCAGTCGACGACCTCGAAGGTGCCGTCGGGGCGCCGGCGCAGGGGATGAGTCACCCGCTCACCCAGAGCCGGCACGCGGGGCCCGGCGGGGAGAGGCCTGCCGCCCGGGTTCTGGTAGTGGTCGAGGCGGAGCGCCTTCTCGCACGTGTACCCGAGCGACGACGGGTGGTTCTTGTCGCCGCGGATGCGCTCGAACCTCCGCGCGCCGTCGGCCGTCCCCAGGCGCACCTCGATGCCGCAGTTGCACTCGCAGAGGATGCAGGCCGTCTGCTTCCACGCGGGCGCGGCGGGCGTGGCGGGTGCGTCGGTCACAGCCATGGCGGGAACGTAGTCTCGTCAGTTCACTAGTGCAACGGACACCGGATAAGGTTCGGGCGATGCCAGACACCGGCGCCTTCGATCGCGTCACGGCCGTCGCGGCCGTCCCGCCGACGGATGGCCCGGACGCGTGGGGCCGGTACGACATCGCCGTCGACCCCGAGTGGAGCATCGGTGGCCGTCCCCACGGGGGCTACCTGCTGGCAACCATGGCCCGGGCGGCGCGGGCGGCGCTTGCGTCCGCCGAGGGACCCGACCACCCGCACCCCGTCGCGGCGACCGCCCACTACCTGATGTCACCCGACCCGGGTCCCGCCGAGGTGCGCACCGAGGTGCTGCGGCGCGGGCGGAGGATGAGCCACGTGCGCGCCCGGCTGGAGCAGCGGGGCTCGCCCGCCGTCGAGGCGGTGCTCACGCTCGGCCGGCACGATCCGGGCGCCGAGCCCTGGTGGTCCGACCTGGGCGTCCCGCCGCTCCCGCCGCCGGACGAGTGCGTGCGGGCCCAGGGCGCCGGCCCGGGTGGTGTGGAGCTGGCGATCATGAACCAGGTGCGGGTGTGCCTCGACCCGGCCACCGCGGGCTTCACGGCTCGGCGGCCGTCGGGGACGGCGGAGGTGCGAGGCTGGCTGGCGTTCGCCGACGGCCGGGACCCCGACCCGCTGGCGCTGCTCTACGCCGCCGACTCCTTTCCTCCGGCCACCCTCGAGCTGGGGACGCTGGGGTGGGTGCCGACGCTCGAGCTCACGGTGTACGTGCGCGGCGTGCCTGCACCGGGGCCGCTGATGGTGAGGCAGCGAGCTTGGCTGGTGGAGGCCGGCCTCGTCGACGAGCAGTGCCACGTCTGGGACAGCCGGGGCCGGCTCGTAGCCGAGGCCACCCAGCTCGCCGGCGTGCGGGTGGGGGATGCGGCCGCTCCCCCCGGCGGCACGGGTGGTCGGTCGTGAAGCGCACCCCGTTCGCCGACTGGCCGTGCTCGATCGCCCGCACCGTCGACCTCCTGGGCGACTGGTGGACGCCGCTGGTGCTGCGCGAGTCCTACTACGGGGTGCGACGGTTCGACGACTTCCAGCGCAGCCTCGGCATCGGGCGCAACATCCTGACCCAGCGGCTCAACCGCCTCGTTGACGAGGGCCTGCTCGAGCGCCGGCAGTACCACGACCGCCCGGTGCGCCACGAGTACGTCCTCACCGACAAGGGCCGTGACTTCTTCCCCGTGATCGCCGCCCTGGTGCGCTGGGGTGATCGCTGGCTGGCCGGCGAGGAGGGCCCGCCCGTGGTGCTGCAGCACCGATCGTGCGGCCACGATCTGGAGGCCGAGGTCGTCTGCTCCCAGTGCGGCGAGCCGGTCCGGCTGCACGACGTCACCAGCCGGCTGGGCCCGGGATACCCGCGCCGCCGGCGGCGGGCGGCCCTCGCCAGCGGGCGCTTCGGTGGGGCAGCAGAATGACGGCCGACATGCCCGATCTGCCCAGCCGCACTGCGCTCGACGAGGCCGTCAAGGTGGTTCACGACCACGCCGACCGCATCTTCCTCTGGAACTACGACCGCAGCCGTGGGCAGCTGGTCACGCTCTACAACAAGGCGATGGGGTCGCAGTGGAACAGCGTGACCGACCTCGACTGGTCCACCGAGGTCGATCCCTTCGAGCTGGTCGATCCCACCACGCCGCTGCAGCAGCTGGCCCGCGCCGCCCGCGAGGTCGAGGGCTCACCCATCGCCTCGTGGGGCGAGGACGAGCTGCACCAGCTCGGCGTCGAGAGCTTCAAGGCCCAGCTCAGCCAGTTCATGCACGGCGAGCAGGGCGCCATGATGACGGCCGCCAAGATCGTCGAGACCGTGCCCTGGATCGACGCCAAGTACTACGCGGCCACCCAGACCATGGACGAGGCCCGTCACACCGAGGTGTTCGCCAAGTACCTGCATACCAAGCTCGGCGAGGCCTACCCGATGAGCCCGTTCCTCGACGCGCAGATCACGGCGCTGCTCGAGGACGGCCGCTGGGACATCGCCTACCTCGGCATGCAGATCGTCATCGAGAGCCTGGCGTTGGCCGCGTTCGGTTCGATGCTGCGGACGATCGACGAGCCGCTGCTGCGCAAGCTGCTGCGCTACGTCATGTCCGACGAGGCCCGGCACGTGGCCTTCGGGGTGCTCAGCCTTGCGGAGTACTACGGCGGGCTGTCGGAGGCGGAGCTGAAGGAACGCCAGGAGTTCCTGGTGGAGAACACCCTGCACAACCGGGCCCGCTCGACCACGCCCGAGGTCTGGGAACGGATGGGGGTGTCGGCGCAGGCCGTGTACCCGGCCCTGGCCGAGGCCGCCGGGAAGGTCAAGGTGCACCCCTTCGCGGGGTTCCAGAGGGCGTTTTTCTCCAAGCTCGTCCCGAACGTCCGGAAGCTGGGCCTGCTCGACGCCAACGACGGCTACCTGCGCCGGCACTGGGCAGAGGCCGGGCTGCTCGAGTTCGAGTTCGCAGACGACACCGCGTCGGACTACGAGACCTACGACGCCGTGGCGGCGGACCGGGCCCGGGCCGCCACGCGCTGAATTCTGCACGCCGCGTGCAATCGGCGGCGGTGCTCGCCTAGCCTCGACCACGGCTGGCCGACACCGAGAGGAAGACCACCGTGGCCTCCGCTTCGCCCGCAGAACATCCCAGCATGCCCGTCGCCGTCGCCGCACTGGCGTCGATCGCCGCCGGCGCGATCCACGCCACCGCCGCCGGGGCGCACAGCGAGCACCGCGCCGCCGTCGTCGCGTTCGCGCTGACGGCCGTGTTCCAGATCGCCTGGGGTGCGCTGGTGCTCCTGCGCCCCTCGCGGATCGTGGCGCTGGTGGGCGTGGCCGGCAACGCCGCCGCCCTGGGGGGATGGATCCTCGCCAAGGTCAGCGGCATCGGCTTCGTGACCGGCCTCGACGTCCGGGAGGATCCCGAGTTCGCCGACACGCTGGCCGCGGCGCTGGCCGCCGTTGCGATCGTCGGTGCGCTGATGGTCCTCCTTCCGGCCCTGTCGGCTCGCCTGAGCGGCCGGCGGCCTGCGCTGGTGGGCGTGTCCGGCGTGGCGGTGCTGGCCCTGACGGTGCCGGGCATGGTGGCCGCCGGGAGCCACGAGCACGCCGAGGGCCACGAGCACGGCGAGGGGTCGGCGGCACACGAGCACGACCACGGGACCGCCGGCGGGGGCGAGGAGTCCGCGGCCGCGGGCCACGAGCACGCGGGTCACGAGGCGGCCGCCGTGGCGCCGACGCCCTACGACCCCACCAAGCCGATCGACCTCGGTGGCGTCGAGGGGGTGACGCCCGAGCAGCAGGCGGCGGCCGAGAATCTGATCGCCATCACGCTCTGGCGCCTACCGCGCTGGGCGGACCCGAAGGTCGCCGAGGCGGCCGGGTTCCACTCGATCGGCGACGGCTTCACCGGCTATGAGCACCTGATCCAGTGGGACTGGATCAACGACGACGACGTCCTCGACCCTGAACGCCCGGAGTCGCTCGTCTACCGGGTCGACCGCGACGGCACGCGCACGCTCGAGGCGGCGATGTACATGCTGCCGCAGGGCAACACGCTCGACACCGTGCCCGAGCTGGGCGGCAAGCTGACGCAGTGGCACATCCACGACAACTTGTGCTTCTCGCCCGGCGAGGCGCCCAAGGTGCGGGGCCTGACCGCGGCGGGCGGGGGATGCCCGGCGGGACTCGTCAAGTTCGATCCCGTTCCCATGATCCACGTGTGGATCGTGCCGCACGAGTGCGGCCCCTTCGCCGCCCTCGAGGGCGTGGGTGCCGGCCAGATCAAGGAGGGCGAGGAGCGGCTCTGCGACCATGCGCACGGCGCCTGACATGAGCTGACCACCGTCACCTGCTAGTGGGCCACTAGGACTGGGTGCCGGCTAGCGGGGTAACCAATCAACAGCCATGCCCTCCGTCGCGACGTCGATCCCGCCCCCGCGCGCCCCCTCCCCAGCCGCGCCGGCCCCCTCCGGAGTCGGGCGGGTCTTCGCCCTCGACCGGCTGCGGGGCCTTGCTCTGGTGGCCATGGTGGTGCACCACCTGACGGACTGGCTGACCGGCGACGCGCGGGCGGTGCTACCCGGCTGGTCGTCGTTCGCGGTGACCGACGTGGCGGCGCCGGCCTTCTTCGTGGCCGCCGGGGCGTCGGCATCCCTGTTCGTGACCGCGCGGCGGCGTCGGGGGATGAGCCGGCCGCGGGTGGCGGCCGAGGTGGTCCGCCGCTACGGGCTGCTGGTGCCGATCGGGCTCGCCTTCGACTGGCTGCTGTGGCGGCACCCGACGATGTTCGGCGTCATCGAGGCCCTGGGGCTCACGGTGGTGGCCGGCGCGGCCGTGGCAATCGTGGTGGGGCCCCGCCTGCTGCCGCTGGTGGGCGCCGGCGTGCTGACCGCAGGCATGCTGGCAGAGCGGGCGGCGTCCGGGGTCGGCGGCTGGTGGGCCGCCGAGTTCGTGGCGGGGAAGTTCCCGGCGGTCACGTACCTGGGATTCGTGCTCGTGGGGATGGCGGCGGTGCGCACCGGGCGGTTCGCCGATCGCCGCTGGGGGCTGACCGTCGCGGCGGTGACCACCGCGGGGGTCGTCGTGCTGCTCGCGCTGGGCATGACGCCCGACCGCTATCCCGGCGGACCGGCGTTCGTGGTGCCCGGCCTGGCCGGCACGGCGCTCGTCTACGCCGTGGCCCAATGTGGCTGGCCCGCCTGGCTGGCATGGGTGGATCGGCTGGTCCAGTCCGCCGCCGCCCACACCCTCGGGATCTTCCTGGCGCACTACGCCGTCTACTACGTACTCGTCGACCGCACCGGCCTCGCCGGAACGGTGCCGGGGCCGGTGGCAGTGCCGATCGCGCTGGCCACCGCGGTGGTGCTGGCGGTCGTGGCGCCGCGAGCGCCGCAGGCCCCCTGGTCGCTGCGCACCGGTCGCCGGCGGCGCCCGCACGTGCAGGCGCGCGTGGAGGACGCTCAGGTCACGTTGCCGGTGCGGTAGGCGGGTGGTTGGCTTTGCGGGCAATGCACGACCTCGTCATCCGCAACGGCCAGGTGGTCGACGGCTCCGGCGCCGCGGCTTTGCCGGCCGACGTGGCGATCGATGGCGACCGCATCGTCACGGTGGGATCCGTGGACGGCGGTGGCCGCCGGGTGATCGACGCCGACGGGCTGGTCGTGACGCCCGGCTTCGTCGACATCCACACCCACTACGACGGCCAGGCGACATGGGATCCGGAGGTGTCGCCGTCCAGCTGGCACGGCGTCACGACCGTGGTGATGGGCAACTGCGGCGTGGGCTTCGCGCCGGCGCACCCCGACCGTCACGACTGGCTGATCCAGCTCATGGAGGGCGTCGAGGACATCCCCGGCACCGCGCTGGCCGAGGGCATCACCTGGAACTGGGAGACGTTCCCCGAATACCTCGACGAGCTCGACCGCCTGCCCCGGGTGCTGGACGTCAGCGCGCTGGTGCCGCACGGTTCGGTGCGGGCCTACGTGATGGGCGACCGGGGCGCTGCGAACGCCGAGGCCACCGCCGACGAGATCGGCGCCATGGCCGCCCTCGTGCGGGACGCGATGGCGGCCGGCGCCATGGGCTTCTCTACCACCCGGACGATCATCCACCGCGCCAAAGACGGCGAGCTGGCGGCCGGCACGACGGCGTCGCCGGACGAGCTGATCGGCATCGGTCGCGCCCTGTCATCGGCCGGGGCCCGGGCACCGGGCGGGCCGGCGATCCCCGGCGTCTTCGAGCTGGCCAGCGACATGGTCGACCCCGAGGCCGAGCTGGCCTGGATGACCGAGCTGTCGCGCGGCACCGGCTGCCGGATCACGTTCGGCATCGGGCAGGACCACATGCGTCCCGACCACTGGCGCACGGTGCTCGGCCTGGTCCGCCGGGCCAACGCCGCCGGCGGCCACATCGTCCCGCAGGCCGGCGGGCGATCGACGTCGGTCCTCTTCGGGCTGGAGGCCACCGCCCACCCATTCATGCTCCATGCCGCCTATGCGGGACTGGCCGACCTGCCGTTGCCGGAGCGGGTCGAGCGCCTCCTGCGGCCCGAGGTCCGGGCCGCGATCGTGGGGGAGACGCTGGACGACGCCGGGGCGGCGGCCTTCATCGCCGACGCCTGGGGCCACATGTTCCCGCTCGGCGACCCGCCGGAGTACGAGCCGCCACCCGACCGCAGCGTCGCCGCCCTGGCCGCACGGCAGGGGCGGTCGCCGGCCGAGGTGGGCTACGACCTGCTGCTCGAGCGCGACGGCCGGGCGCTGCTGTACATGCCGCTCGGGGGCTACGCCGACGGCGACTTCCGGGCGCTGGCCGAGCTGCTCAGCCAGCCGGACGTGGTGCTCGGGCTGGGCGACGGGGGCGCCCACTGCGGCCTGTTGTGCGACGCCAGCGTTCCCACCTACATGCTCAGCCACTGGGCCCGCGAGCGCAGCCGGGGCGAGCGCCTGCCGCTCGAGCTGGCCGTCAACCTGCAGACACAGCGGACGGCGGCGTTGTTCGGTTTCGAGGACCGCGGCCTGGTGGCGCCCGGATACCTGGCCGACGTCAACGTCATCGATGCCGACCGGGTGGCGAGCGCGGCGCCCGAGATGGTCTACGACCTGCCCGCGGGCGGGCGCCGGCTGGTCCAGCAGGCCAGGGGCTACATCGCCACCATCAAGCGCGGTGTCGTGGTGCGCGAGCACGACGAATCGACCGGCGAACGTCCCGGGCGGCTGGTGCGCGGGCCGCAGCCGGCGCCGACGGCCCCACCCTGAACCGGCCCAACGCAGCGGGTTCAGGTGTGGTCAGGTCGTGTGCGGGTCGACCAGCACGTGGACGGCTCGGTCAAGCTCGGCCGTCACCTGGTCGAAGTTGATCCTGCCGTTGGCCCACGCCACCAGCGTCGAGTACCAGACGTGCCCGAGGACGGCCAGAATGTCGGACCGGACCGCCGGGGCGAGGTCGACGAGGATGCCGCTGGTCATGGCCTGGAGCTGTTGCTGCACCGCGACGGCGCTCTCGCGCACGCCTTCGTCCGACGACGACAGCGCCCGCACCAGGGCGGCGCTGAGCTTGGGCTGGCGGGACATGGCTCGGCAGGCGCGATGCAGCACGTCGATGAGCTGCTCGGCGGGCGTGTCGCCCCGGGGCGGCGACTGGGCGACCCGGCTCTGGAGGCGCGCTGTCCACTCCGTCATGGCCGCGGCCAGCAGGTGGTCCTTCGAGGTGAAGTAGCGGTAGATCGTGGCCAGCGAGACGTTGGCGATGGCGGAGACGTCCCGCATTTGCACGGCGTCGTAGCCACGCTCGGCGCCCAGCTCGAAGGCGGCGTCGATCACCCGGCGCCGCCGGTCCCGTTGCTCGGCCGTGAGCGTCGCCGCCTGGGTCGCCACCGGGGTCACGCAGTCGGCGCCGCGGCGGGCGCAGGCCGCAGGCGCATGGGCAGGTGCTTGATGCCGCCGATGAAGTTCGAGCGCAGCCGCTCGGGCTCGCCCCGGGCCTCCAGGTGCGGTACCCGCGCCGCCAGCTCCTCGAACAGCAGCCGGATCTCCAGGCGGGCCAGCTGCGCGCCCAGGCAGAAGTGGGGCCCACCGCCGCCGAAGGCGATGTGCGGGTTGGGGTCGCGGGTGATGTCGAACGTGAACGGGTCGGTAAACACGTCCTCGTCGCGGTTGGCGGAGATGTACCAGAGGCTGATCTTCTCGCCGGCCCTGATCGTCTGGCCCCGGACCTCGAAGTCCCGGCGGGCGTTGCGGCGGAAGAACAGCACCGGCGACGCCCAGCGCAGGATCTCCTCGGTGGCGCCGTGGATGTGCGCCGCCGGGTCGGACACGAGCAGGTCCCACTGGTCCGGGTTCTCGAGGAACGCGTTCATGCCGTGGGCGATGGCGTTGCGCGTGGTCTCGTTGCCGGCCACCGACAGCAGCATGAAGAACAGGTTGAAGTCCATCTCGGTCAAGGTGTCGCCGTCGACCTCGGCGTTGAGCAGCGTGGTGACGATGTCCTCGCGGGGCTCGGCGCGGCGCTTCTCGGCCAGCTGCTGGGCGTACATGAACATCTCGACCTGCGCCTCGGTCACGTGGTCGTCGCTGACCTGGTACTCCGGGTCCTCCGACCCCACCATGCGGTTGGACCAATCGAACAGCTTGAACCTGTCCTCCCGCGGCACGCCCAGCAGCTCTGCGATCACCTCCAACGGCAGCTCGGCGGCGACGTCGACGACGAAGTCGCAGTCCCCGCCATCCTTTGCCAGCACGTCCTCGATGATGTGAACGGTCAGGTCACGGACGTGCGGCTCGAGGGCCCCGATCATCCGGGGCGTGAACCCGCGGTTCACCAGCTTGCGGTACCGGGTGTGGCCCGGCGGGTCCATGAACAGCATCATGTTGCCGGCCATCTCGGTGCCGGGCAGCGGCGCCATGGGCCCCTCGAGCATCACCACGCCGCCCAGCTCCTGCGCCGAGGAGAAGGTGGCGGCGTCGCGGCTGCAGGTGACGATGTCGTCGTACCGGCTGATGACCCAGAAGCCGTCGCCGTCCGGCTCGTCGTGGTGGAAGACGGGCGCGTTGGCGCGGAGCCACGTGAACCACTCGTGCGGGATCCCCTGCGTGAAGCGATCGCGGTCGAGCAGGTCGATCTCGCCGATGTCCACCGCGGTTCCCTCCGGCTCGGGTGCGCTAGGGCGGAAGTAGAACACATTCTCGTCGCGCCAACAACGAGGCCGGCGACGCGGCCGGGGCTTCGGGCTCGGCCGTCAGCGCGTGTCGTCGGTGCCCGGGGTGTCCGGGTCGGCGGCCTCGTTGTTGGCGCCGGCTTCGGTGGTCGGCGCTTGGCTCTCGTCCGGCCGCCGGCGCCGACCGCCGCCGAACAGCCCGCCGATCGAGCGCATGATGCGGGCCACCGGCTCCGGAAAGATGCCGGGTTCGCCCTCGACGACGTCGCAGCGCATGCAGCCATCGTGCCACGGCGACGCCTGGTTGGCGTGAAAACACGTTCTACATCAAACTGGGGTGGTCGCCAGCCCGTGCCGAGGGGGTCCGACCGATGACTGTTGCCAACGAGACGGCGGCGCCGGCCGCCGAGGGATCGAGGGCGGCCGACCGCTACACGATCATCTCGGCGGACTGCCACGCCGGCGGCAGCCACAAGCAGTACCGCGAGTACCTCGACCCCAGGTTTCTCGACGAGTTCGATGCCTGGCGCGCCAAGTACAAGAACCCCTTCCGCGACCTCGGTGACACCCGGCGCTACCGCAACTGGGACAACGAGATGCGCAACAGCCAGCAGCTGGCGGACGGCATCGTCGGCGAGGTCATCTTCCCCAACACGGTGCCGCCGTTCTTCCCGAGCTTCGTACTGTTCGCCCAGCCCCCGAGGCCCGAGGACTACGAGCACCGGCTGGCCGGGATCCGGGCCCACAACCGCTGGCTGGACGACTGGTGCGGCGAGTTCCCCGAGCGGCGGGCCGGCATCGGGCAGATCTTCCTCAACGACGTCGACGACGCCATCGCCGACGTGCGCTGGATCAAGGAGCACAACCTCCGCGGCGGCATCCTGCTGCCGAACATCTCGCCTGACGTCGGTTGGGTGAAGCCGCTCTACGACCCGATCTACGACCCGCTGTGGGCGGTGCTCGAGGAGCTGGAGGTGCCGGTCAACGTCCACGGTGGTACCGGCGTGCCGGACTACGGGCCGTACCCCGTGTCGATGCTGCTCTACATCAACGAGGTGCCGTTCTACTCGCAGCGGCCGCTGGTGCAGTTCATCCTCTCGGGCATCTTCGAGCGGTTCCCCCGCCTCCGGTTCGTCGTCACCGAGAGCGGCTGTGCCTGGGTGCCGGGCCTGCTCGATCGGCTGGACAAGGTCCTGGCGCGCATCCGCAAGACGGGGGCCACCGGGGAGATCCGCTACGGCGCGGAGCACGTGCTCGCGCGCTCGGCGACCGAGTACTTCCACCAGAACGTGTGGATGGGCGTGAGTCAGCCGGGGCCGGCCGACGCCGCCGCCCGCGAGAAGATCGGGCTCGATCGCTTCATGTGGGGCAGCGACTACCCCCACGACGAGGGCACGTATCCCTACACGCGCGAGCACCTGCGGGCGCTGTTCCACGACACCGACCCCGCCGAGCTGCGCCGGCTCCTGGCCGGCAACGTCGCCGATCTGTACGGCTTCGACCTCGACGCCCTCGCGCCGCTGGCGGCGGAGTACGGGCCCACCGTCGACGAGATCGCGACGCCCCTCACCGAGATGCCCGACGAGCCCAACGAGGCGCTGCTCAACTCGGTCAACAAGTGGCTCTGAGGCCGCGAGGTCGCGTCAGGCGGCCTTGCGGTAGTTCGCTTCCGCGATGCAGTAGATCCCGAATGCGAGCAGGCCGACGGCGATGACCCACAGGAGGGCCTTTCCCCAGTCCTCGTTCGACAGCTCGATCAGGGCGCCAGACGGTCCCTTGGCGGTCCTCGACTCGAACGCGATCGCAGCCTGGATGAAGAAGTAGCCGATGACGCCCAAGACGAGCGACTTCGCGGTGTAGCCGATCAACCCGAGGCGGACCACCCACGAGGACCCACGGGTGTCCAGGCGTTCGGCGAACTCCTTCTTGATGACCTGCTTGTGGAAGCTGTACGCGGCGTAGCCGATCACCGCGGCACCGAGGATGCCGACCAGCCAGCGCCCCGCCGGCCAGTCGAACAGGGTCGAGGCCGCCTTCTGTGAGCCCTCGTCACCCGACTGTGTATCGCCGGCCGCGTCGCCGGAACCCGTCCAGTTGTCGACTGTTATCACGAGGGTCGTGATCGCGAGTGCCGTGTAGATCACGCCGAGCACCGCATACTTGACCCGGTCCTTGGGCGCGCTGCCTTCGACGGGATCGCCCATCAGCACACACAGAAGGCGCCAGACGGCGAGCGCGAACAGCCCGATGGTCAGCGCGACCAGCAAGAACTTGCCAAATGGCTGCTGCGCCACCCAGGCCACGGCACCCTGGCTGGTGGCGGCCTCGTCCTTCTCGCCCATAGCGGTGCGAATGGCGAGGAAGCCCACGATCGCCGCCACGACACCCTGCGCCACGAGCCCGAGCCGCCCGATCGGTTCCTTCCAGTCGTGCGTCCTCGCGGCGACTGCCCGCCCGCGACCACCGGCAGCGACCGTCATGGCCTTCCCTCCGGGCGTAGCCTCCACACGGCAGGAGCCTTACCCCCGTGTCCGGCGGGGGAGACTCTGGGGTGGACACCGCCTGTGACCGGGAAAACGCTGCTGATCGTCCACCACACGCCGTCGCCGGCGCTCCACTCGTTGTTCGAGGCGGCGCGGTCCGGCGCGACGGATCCCCAGATCCGCGGCGTCGACGTGGAGGTGCGCCCCGCGCTCGGGGCGACCGCCGTCGACGTCCTCGAGGCGGACGGCTACCTGCTGGGGACGCCGGCCAACCTCGGCTACATGTCCGGCGCCCTCAAGCACTTCTTCGACACCGTCTATTACCCGTGCCTGGAGGCCACCGTCGGCCGGCCCTACGGCGTGTACATCCACGGCAACAACGACACCGACGGTGCCCTCACGGCGATCGAGAAGATCGTGACCGGCCTGCGCTGGCGCGCCGCGCAGGCGCCCGTCGCGGTGATCGGGGCGCCGGCACAGTCCGACCTCGACGCCTGCTGGGAGCTGGGCGCCGCCGTCGCCGCCGGCCTCTCGCTCGAGGCCGGTTGACGGCGCGCCGCCCGCCGGCTCACGGCCGCCGGCGGATCACGAGGGTGGTGCAGTCCGCCGTGGCGTGGGGCGTGAATGCCGCACGAGGGATGCGCGGGCCCAGCCCGACCACGTGGTCACGACCCCAGCGGCCGGCTCCGGGCGCCCCGCCCAGCGCCCACCGCCGCGCGACCCAATGGGGGAGCACGACGTCGGCGGCGACCAGGCGCGAGCCGGGGGCCAGGAGGCGCCGCAGAATCGCGGTCGTGGCGGCGAACGGTGGGTTCGCCACAACCCGGAACGGGCGGCGCGGCAGCCCGAGGTCGGTGGCGTCGGCGCGCACGACCGTCACCGGGTCGTGCGCGAACCGTGCGCGGAGGACGTCGATCCGCTGGGGATGGAGCTCGACGGCGATGACACGCGCGCCGGCCGCGACGAGGGGGGCGGTCAGGGCGCCGTTTCCGGCGCCGATGTCGACGACGAGATCGCCGGGAGAGACGTGCGCGTCAGCGACGATCCGGTCGGCCCATCGCGGGGAGAGCCGGTGCCATCCCCACCGTGCCTGCGCGGCGGCGGGCACGACGCACCATCACGAAAACCATCATGCGCCGCACGGTACCGGCGTTCGTCGCGTGGGCCACCAGCAGTTTCTCCCCGCCACCACGGTGGGCCCGGGCGTCAGAGGCGGAAGGCGTCGATCACGTCGGCAAACCCGGACACCGCCTTGGGTGTCGTCACCCCGGGGAAGCTGACGATCGCGGTGTGCACGCCGGCCTCTGCGAGCTGGCGGTAGCGGCCGATGTGCTCGTCGACGGTCGGGGCGTCGGCGGTGCCGAGGTGCGTCACGGCGATCGTGTCGGGGTCGCGGCCCACGGTGGCACAGTGCCGCCGCAGCACCTCGAGCTTCTTGCTTACCGTGTCGGCGTCCCCCAACAGATTGCACATGTCGGCGTGGCGTGCGACCAGGCGCAGCAGGCGGTTCTCTCCCGAGCCGCCGATCAGGATCGGGATGCGCTCCTGCAGCGGCCGCGGGTAGCAGACGGCCTCCGTGACCTCGATCGTGCGCCCCGAGTACGCAGGCGTGCCCTTGCCCCACATGATCGGCAGCAGCTCCAGCGCATCCTCGAGGAGCGAGAAGCGCTCGGGGAGCGGCGGGAAGCGCCAGCCGTACGCCGTGTGCTCGCGCTTGAACCAGGCGGCGCCGATCCCGCAGATGGCGCGCCCGCCCGAGAGCACGTCGAGCGTGGCCAGGATCTTCGCCAGGTGGGCGACGTTGCGGTACGTCACACCTGTCACCAGCGTTCCCAGCCGCACGGTCGCCGTTCGCCCCGCCAGGTACGACAGCGTCGTGTAGCTCTCGAGCATGTCCTCCCAGTGCGGCCCGATCGACGGGACCTGCATGACATGGTCCATGACCCAGAGGCTGCCGAACCCGGCATCCTCGGCGGCGGCCGCCACGTCGGCGAGGCGGCCGCGGGTCTCGGCCGGGCCGCCGGGCCAGCCGAATCGGGGAACCTGCAGGCCGAACTCGAGGGGCACCGGGTCTTGCCGCTGCCGGTCGCTGGCATCCGGTGCCACGACGAGGTCGGGGGCGACGACCGTGACCGGTCCGGGCGCATACACGGCGGCGAACCCGTCGTCGGCGACGCTGTCGCGCGCCCGCGGCCACCCCAGGAGCATCGAAGACAGCACGTTGGGCGGGACGGGGCGCGGGCGCTCGCGGTTGCGCTTCCGGCACTCGGACGGCTCGACGTCGAACACGACCGCCACCGCCGGCACGCCGGCGCGTCCGGCGGCCGCCACCCACGCCCGGCGCCGCTTGGCATCGGTGCCCAGCGAGTCGATGACCGTCGTCAGCCGCCGCCGGAGCCGCCGTTCCACCACCACCTCGAGGACGTCGAAGGCATCCTTGGCGGCCCGCTGGTCGTGCTCGCCCTCGCCCACGACCGCGCGCAGCTGGTCGGACGACACCACCTGGTCCGGCGGGAACTCCTCCATCGCCCAGCTCGTCTTGCCCGACGCGGGCGGCCCGACCAGCACCACCAACGATCCCTCCGCCAAGCGAATGGGGTGCGCGTCCTGCCCTTGACCGCCGGGATCCTCGCTCATCACCCGTCAGCTTGCCGCAGCGTCAGCCGGGAGCGAAGGCCTCGAGCGTTGCCGCCACGTCACCGAGCGGATACAGGATCGGCGAGGTGCACCCGGTGGCGACGTACTCGGCCACCTTGGCACGGCACTCGTCGGCGGTGCCCGCGGCGCACAGCATCTGGACCACCTCGTCGGGCACCAGCTTGCTGGCGGCCACGACCTCATCGTGGCCGGCGGGCCAGGTGAGCACCCGGCCGATGTCGTCGAGCAGCTCGGCCGGCACGCCCGACGCCGCCATGATGTGGGGTTGCTGGCCCAGGTACTGCGTCACGAGCAGGCGGGCGGCGTCGAGCGCCGCGCCCCGGTCGGAATCGAGCGAGCACACCACCAGCTGCGGCCGATCGACGTCGGCCAGCGTGCGACCGGCGCGCTCGGCG
>JBKOUY010000115.1:0-41427 GCA_046723645.1 Actinomycetota bacterium
ACGGCCGAGCGGTACCTGGAGCGCCTGGCCGCCGCCCGGGCGGCCGTGCCCGAGCTTGCCGTGACCACCGACATCATCGTCGGCTTTCCGGGCGAGACCGACGAGGACTTCGAGCGCACCCTGGAGGTGGCGGCCGAGGCCAGCTACGACAGCGCCTACACGTTCATCTATAGCCCGCGGCCCGGCACCGAAGCGGCCGAGCGGGTCGACGAGTTCGTCCCGGCCGAGGTGTTGGCCGAACGCTTCGAGCGCCTCCGCGTGGTGGTCGAGCGCTCCGCGCTGGCGCGCCACCGCGCCCGCGTGGGAGCGACCGAGGAGGTCATGGTCGAGGGGCCGTCGCGCAAGGATCCGGCCGTCACGACGGGCCGCACGCGGCACAACAAGCTGGTGCACTTCCGCTCGACCGAGCCTCTGCGACCGGGGAGCTACGCCGAGGTGACCGTGACCGCCGCTGCGCCCCACCACCTCACCGGCGCCATCGCCCGGGTGACGATCCCCGCGCGCCACCGCACGCGCATCCCCGTCGCCGCCGTATGAGCCGGCCGGCGGGGCGCACGACCGGCGCCGCGCACGACGGCGGTGACGGCTCCCGGAGCGCCGCGGCCGCGGGGGTCCTGGTCCGCTCGGAGCCGTACAACGGTCCCACTGCACAGTCGCTGGTGGCGGCGCTGGTGGTCGACATCGAGGAGCGCTACGCGGGCGACGGCGAGGCCGAGGACGCCGAGGGCGAGTGGGCGCTCGGCGTCGACGAGGTCTCGCCGCCGCGGGGCGTGTTCCTGATCGCCTACCTCGACGGCCGGCCCGAGGGCTGCGGCGCGCTTCGGCCGCTCCCGGCCGCCGGTGCCTACGTCGGTGAGATCAAGCGCATGTACACATCGCCCTCGGCGAGGCGCCGGGGCGTCAGCCGGGCGGTCCTTGCCAGGCTCGAGTCCGAGGCGGTCAGGCTCGGCTACCGGCGGCTGCACCTAGAGACGGGCCTGCGCCAGCCCGAGGCCATCGCGCTGTACGAGACCAGCGGCTACCACCGCATACCCAACTACGGCATGTACGCCGCGAGCGAGCTGTCGGCCTGCTTCGCCAAGGACGTCAATACCCGATAGCGGTCGCCCGGCCATCGCTTGCCGGCACCTCATGGGGTGGACGGCGGCCGGTCAGGCCTTGGTGCGCGGCCGGGCGACCGTGATCGGTTGTCATTGGTGGCTAGACGTGGAGCGCCACCGGGCGGCCCAGCGCCGACTCGAGGGAGTCGGCGGCGGCCACGACGAGCTGGTGGGACATATCGGACAGGGCCCGGGCGACGGCGAGCTCCTCGCCGACGGTGGGCGTGGTGGGGTCGCGCGGGTTGCGGCGGGCGCGCCCCCATGCGGAGAAGTCGCGCCCGCACATGTGCAGGCGCGCGAGCGCCTCGGTGTGGTCGGCGTCCTCCGTGACCGACACGTCTACCCTCATCGAGAGCCGACCGGGCCTGGCGTCATCCGCCGCCTCCACCCGCAGGTCCGGCCCGGGCGCCAGGACGGTCTCGTGATCGTCATGTTCCCAGCGGACCCGGTAGCGGTCGCCCGTGGCGCCCCGCAGGACCTCGAGCACTTCCCCTCGACGGCGAGCCAGGCCGACCTTCGCTCCCTCGAGCACCACATGGTCGCCGACACGCGCTTCCATGATCACCTCCACGGCACCTCGACCGACCTCGACGACGGGTGCCAGACGGCTGTGCTTCCGTGTAGCGACGAGGGTAGGCCCGCCGCCGGGGCCGCCGAAAGGGCCACTTGGGTGGCTGAGGGCGGCGCCCGTCGGCGGCTACCGTCCCTGCGCGGTGCCTGCATTCCGCCGTTCGTCGCCGGCGAGACTCGGCCGTTGAGGGACCGATCGGCGGGTCCGGTCGCGGTCGTGGGTGCCACCGCGTCGGGCAAGTCGGCGCTGGCGCTGGCTCTGGCGCGGACGGACCCCAAGATCGAGCTGGTGTCGGTCGACTCCATGCAGGTGTACCGCCGCATGGACATCGGCACCGCCAAGCCGACGCCGGCGGAGCGCGCCGAGGTGCCGCATCACCTCATCGACATCATCGACCCGTGGGAGGAGTTCACGGTGACGGCGTTCGCCGACCGGGCACGGGCGGCGATCGGCGACATCGAGTCGCGTGGTCGCCGCCCCCTGCTCGTCGGGGGAACCGGCCTCTACCTGCGGGCGGTGATCGACGAGCTGGCGGTGCCGGGCCGCTTCCCCGACGTCCGGGCCGCGCTCGAGGCGGAGCCCGACAGCCGATCACTCCACCGCCGCCTGGCCGACCTCGACCCAGTGGCGGCCGGGCGCATGGAGCCCACCAATCGGCGACGGATCATCCGGGCGCTGGAGGTCACGCTCGGCAGCGGTCGCCCATTCTCCTCGTTCGGCCAGGGGCTCGAGGTGTACCCGCCGTCGCGCTTCCGGCTGGTCGGGATCGAGCTGCCGTTCCCGGCGCTGGCGGCACGGATCGAGGAGCGCTACCGCCGGCAGGTCGAGGCCGGCTTCGTGGCCGAGGCGCGGCGGCTGCTCGTCGACCCCCGGGGGATATCGCGGACTGCGGGCCAGGCCCTGGGGTACAAGGAGCTGTTCGCCCACCTGTCCGGCGCCTGCGGCATCGACGAGGCGATTGCGCTGGCCGTGCGCCGAACCCGCCGCTTCGCCCGGCGGCAGCGTTCGTGGTTCGGTCGCGATCCCCGCATCCACTGGCTACGGGCGGACGACCCGGCGGACCTCGTCGAGCCGCTGGCGGCCGAGCTCGGCATCGGCGGCGCATGAGCCCGCTGGGGCACCGCGGTCGGGGACGCTGGGCAGCCCTGGCAGACTGAGTGGCGCCATGCGCCTGACCAAGCATCACGGGTTCGGCAACGACTTCCTGGTCCTCCTCGACGGTGACGCGTCCCATCCCCTCGATGGCGACGTTTCCCGTGCCCTCTGCGACCGCCGCACGGGTGTCGGGGCCGACGGCCTCATCCGCGCCACGCGACTCGACCGCACCGCCGACCCCGCCGCGGGCGGTGGTGCCGTCGCCGCCATGGAGCTGCGCAACGCCGACGGATCACCCGCTGAGACGAGCGGGAACGGCATCCGCTGCCTCGCGCAGGCCCTGATCCTGGCGGGTTGGGCCGACGGTCCCACCATCCCCATCCACACCGACGCCGGGCGGCGCGTCGTCACCCTCCACGATCGGTCCGACGCCCTGACGTACACGCTCTCGGTCGAGATGGGCGTGGCCCGCATCACCGGTGAGGCCGCCGAATGGACCGGCGGGCCGATCCGGCGCAGCCTGCGCGTCGACGTTGGCAACCCACACCTGGTCCTCGACGCCGGGAGCCGCGACGACGAGGTCGATCTCGTTGAGCTGGGCGAGAGCGTCAACGCCAAGGTGCCGGGCGGGGCCAACGTCCACCTGCTCAGCGGGGAAACCAACGACCGGGTCGCGATTCGCAGCTACGAGCGGGGTGTGGGTCCGACGCTCGCCTGTGGGACCGGTGCCTGCGCTGCGGCGGTGGCCGCCCGCGCATGGGGCATCGTCGGCGACCAGGTCGCCGTGGACCAGGCCGGCGGCACTGCCGACGTAACCGTGGGCGGCGACGGTGCCGTCGTGCTGCGCGGCCCGGCCACGTGGGTTGCCGCGGTCGAGCTCGCCGAGGGGTGGCCGTGGCGCTGATCGAACGGGCATTCCGCGAGAAGATCGTGCTCGTCGGCGTCAGCATCCCGCCCGAAACGATGGAGGAGACGGAGGCGTCCGTCGACGAGCTGGCCCTATTGGTCGACACCGCCGGCGCCGACGAGGTGGCACGCGTCTTCCAGCGGCGCCCGGCGCCTGACCCGCCGACGTATGTCGGCAAGGGCAAGGCCGAGGAGTTGCGGGAGGTGGCGGAGAGCACCGACTGCGACACGGTGGTCTTCGACAACGAGCTGACACCGGCCCAGCAGTTCAACCTGGAGAAGCTGCTGGGGCGCACGGCGATCGATCGGACGGCGGTGATCCTCGACATCTTCGCCCAGAACGCCCACAGCCAGGAGGGCAAGGCGCAAGTCGAGCTGGCGCAGCTCCGCTACCGGCTGCCGCGGCTGCGGGGTCGGGGCCGGGCGCTCTCGCAGCAGGCCGGCGGCATGTCGGCGGGTGCCGGCGGCGCCCGCATCGGCACGAGGGGCCCCGGCGAGACGCAGCTCGAGGTCGATCGCCGTCGCATCGTGCGCCGACTCCACAAGCTCGAGGCCGAGCTGCGCCAGATCGCCAAGCACCGTCAGACCCAGCGCAAGGCGCAGCGACGTGGGCAGCTCCCGCGGCTGGCGATCGTCGGCTACACGAACGCCGGCAAGTCGACGCTGCTCAACCGGCTCACCGACGCGGGGGTCCTGGTCGAGGACCGGCTGTTCGCCACCCTCGACGCCACCACCCGCAGGCTGTCCCTGCCGGGCGGCGAGACGGTGCTGGTCACCGACACGGTCGGCTTCATCCGCAAGCTGCCCCACCAGCTCGTCGAGGCCTTCCGGTCGACGCTCGACGTGGCCGTCGATGCCGACCTGCTCGTCCATGTCGTTGACGCCAGCGCCCCCGATCCCGCGGGCAACATCCGCGCCGTGCGCGACGTCCTGGCGGAGATCGGCGCAGACGGCGTGCCCGAGCTCCTGGCATTCAACAAGTCCGACCTGGCGCCGGGTTCGGCCAAGCGCCTGGCAGACGTGTGGGAGGGCTCGGTGGCCCTGAGTGCCACGACCGGCGAGGGCGTCGAGGACCTGTTGCTCACCGTCGGGAGCCGGCTCCGGGCGGTGATGCCGGTGGTCGAGATGCTGATCCCGTTCGACCGCGGCGACGTGCTGGCGGCGGCGCACCGCGCCGGTGAGGTGCTGCGCGAGTCGGCGGGCGAGACGGGCATGCACATCCGGGGGCGGTTCGATGACGCCACCCTCAGTCGTTTCCGGGAGTTCGTCGTCACATGAGCGATCGCCAGACCGAACCTCGCCCGGCCGAGCCGACCGGCTTCGAGCCACCCCCGTACCCCTACGATCGGCTCGCCGACATTCACAAGGTGGCCGACACCTGCGACGGCGGCGCCGTCGACCTGTCGATCGGCACGCCCTGTGATCCGCCGCCCGGCGCCGTCGTCGAGATGCTGGCCGCTTCCGGTGCGGAGCGGGGCTATCCACCGTCGGTCGGCACACCCGCGTTCCGGGAGGCGGCCGCCGCATGGCTCGGCCGCCGCTTCGGCGCCGAGGTCGAGCCCGAGCAGGTGGCCGCGTGCGTCGGCACGAAGGAGCTCGTGGCCGGCGTCCCACAGTGGCTGCACCTGCGCTCGCCCGGGCGCGACACCGTCCTGTACCCGCACGTCAGCTACCCGACGTACGCCATGGGCGCGATCCTGGCCGGCTGCCGGGCGGTTCCCTACCGGACGCTCGACGGCATCGCGCCCGACGACGCGGCCCGGGCCCTGTGCCTGTGGGTCAACTCACCCGGCAACCCGACCGGCGAGCTGGTCGACTTGGCGGCGGCCGCCGCCTGGGGGCGCCACCATGGAGTGCCGGTGCTGTCCGACGAGTGCTACATCGAGTTCACTTGGGACGGGCCGGGCCGCACGATCCTCGCCGAGGGTGGCGACGGCGTGATCGCCCTGCACTCGCTGTCCAAGCGGTCGAACCTCGCCGGTGCGAGGGTCGGCTTCTACGCCGGGGATCGTGACCTCGTCCACTACCTGGCCGAGGTGCGCAAGCACGCCGGGTTCATGGTCCCCGGGCCGGTGCAGGCGGCCGCGGTGCTGGCGTTCGGGGACGACGCCCACGTCGACGTGCAGCGGGAGCGCTACCTCCGCCGCCTCGACCTGCTGGCGATGGCCCTGTGCGAGTTCGGGGTCCAATGCGTCCGCCCGCCCGCGACGTTCTACCTGTGGGTGGCGGCGCCTGACGGGGACGCCTGGGCGCTGGCCCACTGCCTCGCCGCCGAGGGTGGGGCAATCGTGTCGCCGGGCGAGTTCTACGGGCCGGACGGGGCGGGTCACGTCCGCATCGCCGTGGTGCAGCCGGACGACCGCCTCGAGCTGGTCGCCCGCCGGCTGGGGGCGTCGGCTCAGCGTTGATGTAGCGACGGCGCAGCGAGCTGCCGCGGGTCAGTCGTTGCTGTGGAGGGCGACGTTGAGCGCGACGGATCCACCGGCGCGGGGCAGGACCTCGACGGCGCCGGACGTGCTGTTGCGGCGGAACAGCAGGTTGTCCGCCCCGCTGAGCTCTCCCGCCTTTACCACGGATCCGTCGGGCCGCGTCACCCGCGTGCCCGCCGTGACGTAGAGGCCCGCCTCGATCACGCAGTCGTCCCCGAGCGAGATGCCGATGCCGGCATTGGCGCCGATGAGGCAGCGCTCGCCCACGCGGATCACCTCCTTGCCGCCCCCCGACAGGGTCCCCATGATCGACGCCCCGCCGCCGATGTCGGAGCCCTCGCCGACCACGACGCCCTGGCTGATCCGACCCTCGACCATTGCGTTGCCCAGCGTGCCGGCGTTGAAGTTGACGTAGCCCTCGTGCATGACGACCGTGCCGCTTCCCAGGTGGGCGCCGAGCCGGACGCGGTCGGCGTCGGCGATGCGCACCCCGGTGGGGACGACGTAGTCGCTCATGCGCGGGAACTTGTCGAGCCCGAAGACCTGTAGTGGCCGCCCGGCGGCGCGGGCCGCCAGCCGCACCTGCTCGAAGTCGTCGACCGCACAGGGCCCACGGTCGGTCCAGACCACGTTGTTGAGCAGCCCGAACACGTCGTCGAGGTTGGCGCCGTTGGGGGCGATGAGCCGGTGGGACAGCAGGTGCAGGCGCAGGTAGACGTCATGCGGGTCGATCGGCGGGTCGTCGAGCGACTCGATGAACGTCGCGACCACCCCACGCTCGACCCGTCGGAGGGGGTCGGGCCCGCAGGCCGGCGCCACGTCCACGCCCAGCAGGTCGCTGGCCGTGGTTGCGTCGAGCCGCACCGAGCCCGGCGCCTCGCCGCCGAGACGGGCCGCCTCCGCCACCGCGTCCGCAGGCGGGGACGGTGCCGGGGAGGGATACCAGGTGTCGAGCACGCGGCCATCCGCCGCGAACGTGGCCAGCCCGACACCCCGGGCACCGGCAATGGAGGCATGTGCGTCGGTCACGGCGGGCCACGGTAGGCGCGGGCGGCCGAGCCCGGCGAGGGGTTCACCGTGGCCCGCCGGCGGAAGCGGACGCCGTAGCCTGCGGGCGTGGTCGACCTGTTGGCACGCACCGCCGATCTCATCGCCATCCCCTCGGAGAGCCACCACGAGGCGGCCCTGGCGGACCACGTCGAAGCGCGACTCCGGGCAGTGGGTCACGTCCACGTCGACCGGATCGGCGACAACGTCGTGGCGAGGACGACCGCCGGTCGACGCATGCGGATCGTGGTCGCGGGCCACCTGGACACCGTTCCGGTGAACGGCAACGGCACGCCAGAGATCCGTGACGACGTGCTCTGGGGGCTGGGCGCGGCCGACATGAAGGGCGGGCTGGCGGTCATGCTGGAGCTGGCGACGGGGATTCCCGATCCCGCCGTCGACGTCACGTGGATCTTCTACGCCGGCGAGGAGGTGGCCGCCGAGCACAACGGCCTCGGGCACCTGTTTGCGGAACGGCCGGACCTCGTCGCGGGTGACGCCGCCGTGCTCGGCGAGCCGACGGGCGCCGCCCTCGAGGTGGGGTGCCAGGGCACCATGCGGGTCAGCGTGGAGCTGCGCGGTGCGCGCGCCCACACCGCCCGACCGTGGATGGGTCGCAACGCCGTGCACCGAGTAGGGCGCGTGCTGGTGGCGCTCGACGACTACGTGCCCCGCCAGCCGGTGATCGACGGCTGCACGTACCGCGAGTCCCTACAGGCGGTGTTCGTCGAGGGAGGCGTGGCGGGCAATGTCGTGCCGGACCGGGCGGTCGTCACGATCAACCATCGGTTCGCACCAGACCGCACCCGCGACGAGGCGCTGGCGCAGGTCGAGGACGTGCTCTCGCCCCACCTGGCGGCCGGCGACAGCGTGACCCTGATCGACGTCGCGGACCCGGCCCCTCCCGGGCTGACGCACCCGCTTCTGGCGGCCCTGCGCGAGCGAAACGGCCTTGCGGTCACGGCCAAGCTGGGATGGACCGACGTCAGCCGGTTCGCCGCAGCCGGCATCCCGGCCACCAACTTCGGGCCCGGTGACGCCACGCTGGCGCACTCCAAGGAGGAGCGTGTCGACCGCGCCTCGCTGGACGCCGTCTTCGGTGTGCTCGGCGAGCTGCTGCGGAACGGTGTGTGATCAGAGTCGCCGCATCACGGTGACCACCCGGCCGAACACGTTGACGTCCTCGGGCGCCAACTCCATCGGCTCGAGCGAGGGGTTGGCGGGCAGCAGCACCACCGACTTGCCCTGGGTGGTGAACGTCTTGACCGTTGCCTCGTCGCCGGGGATCCCGGCCACGACGATTTCGCCGTTCTCGGCCTTCGATTGCGACCTGCACACAACGAAGTCGCCGTCGAGAATGCCGGCCTCGATCATCGAATCTCCCCGGACCCTCAGCATGAACAGCTCGCCGTCGCCGGTGAAGTCGGCCGGCAGTGGTAGCACCTCTTCGACGTTCTCCTGGGCCAGCACGTTGGTGCCGGCGGCCACGTCGCCGAGGAGTGGGACGTGCCGGACCGGCCGGCGATCGATGGCGGCATCGGAGTTGGGATCCCACCGGACCTCGATCGCCCGTGGCTTCGTGGGGTCACGCCGGAGGTAGCCACGCCGTTGGAGGGCCGCCAGGTGCGCATGGACCGTCGACGGTGACGTGAGCCCGACCGCCTCGCCGATCTCGCGGACCGAGGGTGGGTAACCGCGTTCGCGCATGTGCTGCTCGATGATCTCGAGGACCTCTCTCTGCCGGGCGGTCAGTGTCGTGGAGGGCATCGCAAGCTCCTTGGTGGAGGACGCCGCCGACATCTGGGGCGGCATCGGTCTGCTTCTGAGGCCCGGACCGACCCGGGCAAGGGTCGAACATGTGTTCCGGCGGGACGGTACCATCCCGGTCGGCGAAGGGCAAACATCCGTTCGCAAAAGGTATTGACCCGAACGGAGGTTCGTGATTACCTCGGTGGCGAACGGGCGTTCGGCTGCGGCTTGTGGGCCGGTCCACCACGGGTTCTCGCACCGAACGCCCTAAATGTCACACCCGCTCAGGAGAATTAGGTCGATGGTTGCGATCCTCGTACCCCAGCCCGACGAGACGACCCGAGACCCGGCGCTGGACCTGCCGGTCCCGACGCGCCGGCGCGCCACCCGCACCCACCCTCGCTCCGGCGACCTCGTCAGCGTCGAGCCCCTCCATCCTCGATCGCTTCGCAGGGCCCTGCCCGATCGGCGGACGCGCATCCGGCGCCGTCGGCTGGTCGCCCTTCTCATCGCCGTTGCGCTGGTCGGGGCGATCGCCACCGCCGGGCGGGCCCTCCTCGACGCGGCGGTCACGGTCGAGCCGTCCTCGCCGGAACCGGTCGACGTGCCGGCCCGACAGCCCACCGTCGGGCAGACGTACGTGGTGAAGCCCGGTGACACCCTGTGGTCCATCGCCGCGGCGATCGCCCCCGACTCCGATCCCCGGCCCGTGGTCGACACCCTCCGCGAGCAGAACGGCGGGCCCGACCTCCAGGTGGGGGAGCGCCTCACCATCCGCACCGACTGACGGCGGCAACGAGCTCGGCCACCCCATGGGCGGACTGCGGTCCGCGTGTCGGGCGACGTCGGTGGCCGACGCGGGGGCGAGCTACGTGTCGCTTGGAGATCGTGCGGATTCGGTGCCCCGGGCACCCGATAGGTTTCCGAGCGTGCGGTGCTCGGCGTGCGGTCACCTCGATTCGAAGGTGATCGACTCGCGCCAATCCGACGACGGTGGCACCATCCGCAGGCGGCGTCAGTGCCTGGCGTGCGGCCACCGCTTCACCACGTTCGAGCGGCCGGAGGCGGTGGTGCTCACCGTCATCAAGCGCTCCGGCGACCGCGAGCCGTTCGACCGTGGCAAGGTGATCGCCGGCGTGAACGCGGCCGTCAAGGCACGCCCCGTCGCCGAGGGCGAGGTGGAGGCGCTGGCCGCCGCCGTGGAGGACGAGGTGCGCCGCCAGCCCCGCGCCGAGGTCACGAGCGAGCGGGTCGGCAGGGCGGTGCTCGAGCACCTGCGGGAGCTCGATCCCGTCGCAGCCGTGCGCTTCGCATCGGTGTACAAGGGCTTCGACGACTTGTCGGACTTCGAGCGGGAGCTCACGCTGCTCACCAAGCGAACCGCCCCCAAGGCCCACTGACGGCGCCGACGGAGGCCCGGGCATGCGACCCCGAGGCCTGACGTTCGGCACGGTGCGTCATACGAGGGCCTGGACCGCCTCTCATCGGGCGAAGTGGCTCGCGCCGGTCAGGTCGCAGCGTTCCGCCTCCGTGGCGGCGTGCCGGTGCGGGTCGCATCGCCGCGACGGTCGATGGCGGGGCCCGCTGGGGGATTTCCGCCCTTGGCCCGTGGTCAGGATCGGTCCGCCGAACGCGGCGACCGATCAGGCCCGGTCGCGGGCCCGCAGGTAGCGCAGGAACAGGTAATCGTCCTCGATGAGCACCCGGTCGAGCGTCATCGGCCGCGGCGCCTCCACGATGCCACTGACGATCCTGGGCGCTTCCGTCGCGACGATCTGGGGCGAGACCGTCAGGCAGAGCTCGTCCACCAGGTCGTCCGCCATCAGCTGCGCATTGGTGCTGGGGCCGCCCTCGACGAGCACCACGCCGGCGCGGGCGGTGGTCCGCAACGCCAGAAGGGCAGTGTCCCAGTCCACTGCGTCGTCCCCGGCCACGATGACCTCTGCGACCATCGCCAGCTCCTGCGTCGCGGTGGCGCCCGTGCTGCGCCCGAGGTCCAGGCTCGCCGTCGTGGTGATCACGATGGGCCGATGCTCCTCCGTCGCGTCGCGGAACAGCGGGAGCTCGAGATCGAGCGCGAGCGAGCGCGTCACGACCGCGATGCGGGGCCGGGGCGACTGGCCGCGGGCGCGCCGGGCCTCCTCCTGGGCGGGGGACAGGCGGGCCGGCCCATAGTGCTCGGTCCGAACGGTCCCGGCTCCCGCGAGGACGATGTCGGCGACCGCCCTGATCGCCGAGAAGACCCGCAGGTCGGCCGGCCCCCCCAGGCCGCCCGACCTTCCGGCGGGATCGGTGGCGGCGCCGTCGATGCTCGCGATCATGTTGCAGAGCACCCAGGGGCGATCACCAACCGGCGGGCGGTGGTCGGCCCCGAACACGTCGGCGGGATCGACCTGGTCCGACCCCTCGACGTCGTCGCCCACGACCGCGTTCCGGTCGTCCCCGGCCCCCGCGCCGCGCCCGGTGGGCCACAGCATGCGCACGACGGGACGCTACCGGTCCCGCCGCCGCGAGGTCGTCCATTCCGGCCGGCGGGGACTGTGGACGAGATACCAAGAAATCCACCCCTAATTCACAGCCTCTTCCTCTGGTCGTCCACAAGCCCGGCCCCATAGCTTGGCGAGGGTGCAACGTGCCTCGGCGCGGACGAGCGGAATGGTGGCTGTCGCTTCCGTGTCTGTGGTGGGCTGAGCGACTCCTTGGGAGGTGGGATTGCGGTTCGTCGCCACCCGGCGGTGACCGTCTCACATCTCGACCTGCGAGTCCGCGCCGGGCACGGTCCACAGGGGCCGCCGTGGATGGATCGGCCCTTCGGGTGGCCGGGGAGGGAAAGGGCCGTCCGTCGGGCGGCCGGGAAGCAGGAGGCCGTTCCGGGCGTTGAACAGACGCGGTCAGCGGGTCGATCCTCGACCGGTCCGGGTGCCGGGAAGGCATTGACGGGTGTAATTACACGTGCTGTAATTACGTCCCACATCTTGGGGTTCGAGGGCCGTCTGGCGGCTTCAGCCCCCAACAACTAGTGGTTCAGGCCCTCGGTCTCGTCTCCCCAACCAGCTCGACCCACTGACCTGGAGGAACTCATGGCTCTCGCTCCCGAGCAGGCGGGCATCGGTATCGGCCGGCACTTCACGACCGAGGGCGTACACCCCTACGACGAGATCGAGTGGGAACGGCGCGACGCTCGCATCACCAACTTCCGCGACGGCTCCGTGGCCTTCGAGCAGCGCGACGTCGAGTTCCCCGTGTCCTGGTCGCTTAACGCGACCAACATCGTCGCCCAGAAGTACTTCCGGGGCACGCTCGGCACGCCCGAGCGCGAGTGGTCGCTGCGGCAGGTCGTCGACCGGGTGGCCGACACGATCACGCGGTGGGGGGTCGAGGGCGGATACTTCATCGACGAGCGCGAGGCCGACACGTTCAACGCCGAGCTCAAGCACCTGCTGGTGACCCAGAAGGCGGCGTTCAACAGCCCGGTGTGGTTCAACATCGGCGTCAAGGGCGTGCCGCAGCAGGCCAGCGCGTGCTTCATCCTCTCGGTCGACGACTCGATGGACTCGATCCTCAACTGGTACCGAGAGGAAGGCATCATCTTCAAGGGCGGCTCGGGGGCGGGGGTCAACCTGTCCCGCATCCGCTCGTCGGTCGAGCTGCTGCGGGGCGGAGGCACCGCCTCGGGCCCCGTCAGCTTCATGCGGGGCGCAGACGCCTCGGCCGGCACGATCAAGTCCGGTGGCAAGACGCGGCGCGCCGCCAAGATGGTCATCCTCGACATCGACCATCCCGACGTCGAGGAGTTCATCTGGTGCAAGGCGCTCGAGGAGCGCAAGGCCCGGGTGCTCGAGCAGGCCGGCTTCGACATGGACCTCGATGGCCGCGACAGCCACTCCATCCAGTACCAGAACGCCAACAACTCGGTGCGGGTGACCGACGAGTTCATGCGGTCGGTCGTCGACGACGGCGACTGGAGCCTGCGCGAGGTCACCACCGGCGCGGTGTACCGCACCGTCAAGGCCAGGGAGCTGTTCCGGCAGATCGCCCACGCGGCGTGGGAGTGCGCCGACCCAGGCATGCAGTTCGACACGACGATCAACCACTGGCACACCGCCGCCAACACCGGGCGGATCAACGGCAGCAACCCGTGCAGCGAGTACATGCACCTCGACAACTCGGCGTGCAACCTGGCGAGCCTCAACCTGCTGAAGTTCCTCGCCGCCGACGAGAGCTTCGACGTCGACGGCTTCCGCCATGCGGTGGAGGTCATGTTCACGGGCCAGGAGATCCTGGTCGGCCGGGCCGACTACCCGACCGATTCCATCGCGGACACGTCGCGGCGCTTCCGCCAGCTGGGCCTCGGCTACGCCAACCTCGGCGCCCTGCTCATGGCGCTCGGCCTGCCCTACGACAGCGATGCCGGCCGGGCCTACGGCGCGGCGATCACGTCTCTGATGACGGGCCACGCCTACGAGGTCTCGGCCCGCACCGCCTCACGCATGGGCCCGTTCGCCGGCTTCGCCGAGAACCGTGAGCACATGCTGCGGGTGCTGCGGCAGCACCAGGAGGCCGCCTCTAGGATCGACGAGGAGCTGGTCGAGCCCAACCTGCTGTCGGCCGCCCAGGAGAGCTGGGACATCGCCTGCGAGCTCGGCGAGCGCTACGGCGTGCGCAACAGCCAGGCGTCGGTCCTGGCACCCACCGGCACCATCGGCCTGATGATGGACTGCGACACCACCGGCATCGAGCCCGACCTCGGCCTCGTGAAGACCAAGAAGCTGGTGGGCGGCGGCACGATGTCGATCGTCAACCAGACCGTGCCCCGGGCACTGGAGCAGCTCGGCTACGGCCCCAGCGAGATCGACGACATCGTCGCCTACATCGACGAGCACAAGTCGATCCTCGGCGCACCTCACCTGATGACCGAGCACCTGCCGGTGTTCGCCTGCTCCATGGGCGACAACACGATCCACTACACCGGCCACGTGCGGATGATGGCGGCGGTCCAACCGTTCATCTCCGGCGCGATCTCCAAGACCGTCAACATGCCCGAGGACGTGTCGGTCGAGGATGTCGAGCAGCTGCACATCGACGCCTGGCGGATGGGCGTCAAGGCCATCGCCATCTACCGCGACAACTGCAAGGTGGGCCAGCCGCTCTCGACCACCAAGAAGGAGGCTGCCGTGTCACCGGGTGCGGGTTCGGGTGCTACGCAGGTGATCGAGCGGATCATCAAGCAGCCGGTGCGCGAGAAGCTGCCCCGCAACCGCCGGTCCAAGACGTTCGAGTTCAGGGTGGCCGACTGCAAGGGCTTCGTCACGGTGGGGGAGTACACCGACGGGCGGCCTGGCGAGATCTTCCTCAAGGTGTCGAAGCAGGGCTCGACACTTGCCGGCATCATGGACGCCTTCTCGATCTCCGTCAGCTACGGCCTGCAGTACGGCGTTCCGCTCCGCAGCTTCGTCGAGGCGTTCACCAACACCCGCTTCGAGCCGGCCGGGATCACCGACGATGCCGAGTTGCGCATCGCCACGTCGATCCTCGACTACATCTTCCGGCGCCTGGCGGTCGACTACCTCAGCTACGAGGAACGAGCCGAGCTCGGCATACTGACGACCGGCGAACGGACCCAGCCGACGCTGCCGGGCGTCGAGGAGACGGTCGTGGAGACGCGTCAGGGCCAGGACGTGCCGGCCGACCCTCCGTCGATCGACTCGTCGTCGCCGACGCTGTTCGACAGGGACGGTGCGCCCAGGGAGCCGTCGCTGCTCGAGCGCGCCGGCGTCACCGATGCCGGCAAGCCGACTGGCGCTACCAACCCGGCGATCCGGCCGGTGGTGGCCTCCAGCGTCGACGCCCCCTACTGCATGCAGTGCGGCGTCCAGATGCAGCGGGCGGGCTCGTGCCACGCGTGCCCCTCGTGCGGTAGCACCAGCGGCTGCAGCTGATGTGACATCGGGTGGGTTGACAATGGGGTTATATGCACCCATTATGACCCCATGCCGAAGGTCAACGTCTACCTGCCCGACGAGTTGGCCGCGGCCGTAAAGGAGACGCAGATCCCGGTGTCGGCCGTGTGCCAGGCCGCCCTCGAACGGGCGGTCCGCGACGTGACGGCCGCCAGGAACGCCGAGGACGCACCGCAGTACGAGCTGCCCGGCGTCGGCATGTACGGCCGCTTTACGTCTCGGGCGCGCAAGGTCATGTCCCTGGCACAGGATGCGGCGCGCCGCGCGAAGCACAGCCAGGTCGGCACCGAGCACGTCCTCATCGGCATCCTCGACGAAGGCGGCAACCTGGCCGTCAAGGTCCTTGCCGATCTCGACGTCGGGGCCGACGACCTGCGCGCCGAGCTGCAGGCATCGATGACGCAGGCGCCCAAGGGCAAGGCCAAGGGCAAGTCCGGGCACCTGCCGTTCACGCCCCTGTCCAAGCGGGCGCTCGAGCTCACCGCCAAGGAGGCGCTTCGTCTCGGGCACAACTACGTGGGCTCGGAGCATCTCCTCCTCGGGCTCCTGGCAACGGAGGAGGGACTGGCGAGCAAGGTGCTCCGGCGAATGGGCATCGAGCTGCACACGACCCGGCAGGCTGTCGTGATCGCCCTGTACGCCTTCGCCGCCAGGCAGGCCAAGCAGGAGAGCCGGACGGTGCCGCCCGAGGCGAACCAGTCGACGTTGGACCAGATCCTGAGCCGCCTCGACGCCATCGAGCGCCGCCTGTCCGCGTGAATCGGTTAGCGCGACACGGCATAGCCCGGTTCGTCGCAGTCGCGATCCTCTCGCTGGCCGTGACGGCCATCACGGGCCTCGAGGCCCTCAGGGCCGCGCTGGCCGACACGGAGCCGGCCTCGGCGCCGGCGACGGCGCTGCTCCCGGACGACGACCTCCACGGCCCCGAGACTGTCGGCGCTCAGCCCCCGCGCGCCCCGGACGTCGGGCGCTCCGGCAGCAGCCGCTCGGCGCGATCAGCGGCGCTCGCGGTCGCGGCACCGGGCACCGTCCTGTCCTGCGTGGGTGCGTGCCGCCGCTCCGGCCGGTCGGCGGAGAAGCGGCTCCCTGCGCGCGGCCCCATGGCGTGGGCGGGTCCCGGCGGTCGGCGCGCGCCTCCGCACACGCGCGCCGCCTGACCCCACTGCCATACCCCCGGCCGATCGCCGCGCCGCGACTGTCGCAAGATCGCGCCTGCCGACGCGGCCATCGCGCATCGACCGCACACCACGAGAGGGACCCACCATGAGCAACGAGATCGAGGAACAAGAACTCCCCGGGATCGGCCGCCGCTACCGGCTCGCCGGCCGTGACGGTGGCTCGGCCATCGTCGTCGTCCACCATTCCGGCCGCCGCGACCTGTACGTCATGGGCGCCGACGCCGACACGCCGCAGGCCACGCTGGCCCTGACCGACCGGCAGGCGCGCACGCTCGGCGCCGTGCTCAGCGGCGCCTACTTCACGCCCGCCGTGGTGGAGGAGATGGAGGCCGTCATCGGCGACATTCTCATCGACTGGATGACGCTGCGCGCGGACTCACCCGGCGCGGACCGCAGCATCGCGGAGCTGGAGATCCGTCGTCGCACCCGCATGACCGTGGTCGCGGTGGCGCGAGATGCCGGCACGATCATCGCCCCGGAGCCCACCGAGGTCCTCCGGGCCGGTGACCGGTTGGTCGTGGTCGGCCGGCCTGAGGACCTGGCCGCGTTCACCCGACACGTGATCGGGACGGCCAGTGGGTGAAACGCTGTTCGCCGTCGGTGGGGCGCTCCTGGCCGCCGGGCTGCTCGCTCGTCTGGGCCGGCGCATCGGGCTTCCGACGATCCCGTTCTTCATGGTGGCCGGCGCCCTGTTCGGCCCCGGCACGCCCGGCGTGGTGCTGGTCGAGGAGCCGGAGGACCTCGAGCTGCTCGCAGCGCTCGGGCTGGTCCTGCTGCTGTTCCACCTCGGGCTGGAGTTCTCGCTCGACGACCTCATCGGCGGCGGGCGCAAGCTGCTCGCGGCGGGGGCGGTTTACCTGGTGCTCAACATCGGCGGCGGACTGGCGCTGGGCTTTGCGCTCGGGTGGGGGACCGGCGAGGCGTTCGTCATCGCCGGGGCCGTCGGCATCTCGTCGTCGGCGATCGCCACCAAGCTGCTGGTCGAACTGCGGCGCCTCGCCAATCCCGAGAGCCGCCTGATCCTCGGGATCGTCGTAGTGGAGGACATCTTCCTCGCCTTCTACCTGGCGATCCTGCAGCCCGTGCTCGGGGAGAGCCACGGGCTGGGCGACGCCGCCCTCGAGTTTGGCAGGGCCTTTGCGTTCCTATTGCTGCTCGCGGCCATCGCCCGCTGGGGGGCACGCTGGGTCGGCAAGGTCGTCGACGCCTCCGACGACGAGCTCCTCACCGTCTGCTTCGTGGGGGTGGCCGTCCTGGCCGCGGGCGTCGCCGAGGAGTTCGGCGTGTCCGACGCCATCGGTGCCTTCATGGCGGGTCTGATCCTCGCCGAAACCGCCGCCCACGAGCGGATCGAGCGGCTGGTGCTCCCCTTGCGTGACGCGTTCGCGGCATTGTTCTTCTTCGCCTTCGGGCTGACGGTCGATCCCAGCGACGTCGGATCGGTGGCGCTGCCGGTGGCGGTGGCCGTCGTCGTGTCGCTGGTGCTCAACCTCACCGCCGGCATCATCACCGCCCGCATGCACGGCTACTCGCGGGAAGCCGCGGCGAACGTCGGGCTCACCGTGCTCGGTCGTGGCGAGTTCTCGCTCATCCTCGCGACGCTGGCGGCCGCCGCGGGGCTCGATGACCGCATCGGGCCGTTCGTCGCCGAGTATGTGCTCGTGTTGGCGTTGGTTGGACCGTTGCTGGCGTCCCGATCGAGCATCATCGCGCGCCGCATTCCGCCACGGTTGGTGGGTGAGAAACCGCCCACGGAGTCCGGTTCGCTTGACACCCACTCGATGAGGTAGGGCTTGGGGGGTCACAGCGCCGCGTCGCCGCAGGGAGCCGTTCGTGCCGTTGTTCGAGGTGTCGGGTCAGCCGGTCCACGTGGCCGATCGCGGCGCTGGCGACCCCGTCGTGTTCCTGCACGCCTTCCCGCTGCAGGCGGCCATGTGGGACTACCAGGTCGACGCACTCGAGGGGTCCTACCGCTGCCTGGCGATCGACATGCCCGGGTTCGGGCAGTCGCCCGCGGCGGCCGACCCGGGGGCGACCACGATCGAGCGGTGGGCTGGGCTCGTGGACGGCGTGCTCGATCACCTCGACGTCCCGAGCGCCACGATCGTCGGCTGCTCGATGGGCGGCTACCTCGCCATGGCGCTCCTCCGGCATCACCGCTCGCGTGTCGGCCAGCTGGTCCTGTCCGACACCAGGGCTCGCGCCGACGACCCCGCGACCGCCCAGCGCCGGGCGGCGCAGCAGGACGAGCTCCGGTCGGGCGCCGAGGTCGGCTCGCTGTCCAAGGGCCTGGTGGAGGGCCTGCTTTCGGGGGACTCGGTGAGCCGGCCGGAGCTGGTCGACTACGTGCACGCCCTGGCCGAAGGGGCGACACGGGAAGGATGGATCGCCGCGCTCGAGGCGATGAAGGGCCGTCCCGACTCGATGCTCCTACTCCGCGAGGCCGAGGTCCGTGCCCTGGTCGTGGTGGGTGAGCTCGACCGGCTCGCGCCAATCGCCGAGGCGATGAGCCTCCGGTCGCTGCTCAAGGGCGAGCTGGTGGTCGTGCCCAATGTCGGCCACCTACCCAACATCGAGGATCCGCTGGCGTTCAACGACGCACTCCTGGAATTCCTGGCGCCCTCGTCGTCGTAACCTCCCTCGGTTCTTGCCGCGCATCGCCCGCGTGGCATGTGTCACGCCGGCCCCGAAATTACATCGATGTTGTTTGTCATACCCCGTCGGCACCATGGACTCCGTCCATCGGGGCAAGTTGCCCCGCACGAGGAGGAGTTGGTGTGGACCGGCAAGCTTTCGACGAGCTGGCGGCGATCATGGATCGGTTGGCCCAGGGCGACGAGGCGGCGGTGGTGGCGTTGTACGAGGGCTTCCGTGGGCGGATCGCGGGCGCTGTGCAGCAGGTGGCGGTGCTGCGGGGAACTCCACTGCGGCCCGACGACCTGGAGGGCGTCGTGGTGGAGGTGTGCTTCGAGCTGGCAAGGGTGGCGGGCGCCTGGTCGCCCGACGGCGGGGCGCTGCCGTGGGTATGGGCCCGGCGTCGGGTCGCCAACGTCGTGGATCGCGAGCTCGGCCAGTGGACCGAGCCGCTCGACGAGCAGCAGCTGGCACACGTCGCCGGCTCCGCAGATTCGGCTCCCGACACCCTGCCGGCGCCCGACCGTGATGCCCCCATGTGGCCGGTGCTCGAGCGGATCGCCGCGGACCACCACGGTGCCGGCCTGTTGCTCGACGCCCTCGAACGGTCCGGTGTCAGCCGGCGAGATCGGGAGTTGTGGCTCGAGTACGTGTGCGAGAAGGCCATTGGCAACCCGGCGCCCGCGACGACGGTCGGGCCCGTCTTCGAGATGCGGGACTCGACGGTGCGCCAGGCGGCCCGCCGGGTGCGCCAGCGCGTGCGCTGCCTCGCGACCACCGACGATCGGTACGCGCCCTTGGCTGGCCTCCCCGCCCTGGCGTGAACGGCGGTCAGGGCGCCCGGGTTCATCGTCCGGGCCTCTCGGCTCAGGGGTTCTGGTAGATGCGAGTCGGCGTGACGAGCACGGCGACCCGGCGCTCGGCCGCCACAACTCGGTCGTACTCGGCCCAGTCCTCGTGCACGCCCCCCGCCGCTTCGTAGATCTGCCGTAGCAACAGGCGCAGGGCCTCGTCGTTCAGGCCGGCCATGGGGTCGTCCGGTCCGAAGAGCTCCGCGGCGCCCTCCACGGTCGCCCACGCCCAGCCCGCCCGCCACAGCAGGGTCGTGCGCGGGTCTCGCCGCAGGTGGTCCAGCTTGCGCGTGCCGCCGCGTGCGACGAACGCGGCCACGGGCCGCCCGTTCACCGGGTGAGGTATGACGCCGGCGTTGACGACAGTCGACTGCAGCGACCCGTCGGGCCGGGCAATCGCCACCGACGCCAGACCGTGATCGAGTGCCACCAGCGTGCGTACGTCATCGATCGACGCCACGGCGCTCAAGGCTATGTGCCGGACGAGCGCCGTGGCGGGTTGCGACACGCAGGGTCCGCGTACAGTGCGTGGACGTCGCGCCCTCGCCGACCTATGCGCTGGCGTCGATCAGCGATGACGGCGACGTCGTGGCGTTCCAATCCGGCAGCGACGAACTCGTGCCGCGGGATACGAATGGTCACGACGACGTGTTCGTTTGGCGAGCGGGAATCCGGTGTTTCCTTCAGCGGATCAGCCTTGCCCCAGGGCTTGCCGAGGGCGATGGCCACAGTTACTGGCCGGCGATCAGCGGTGACGGTTCCTCGGTTGCCTTCGTGTCCGAGGCGACGAACCTCGTGAGCGACGAACGGAGTCAGCGACGCGTTCATCGTGCAGATCGGACGACGGTAAGGTCTGGCACGGCGGGGTGCTCGCCACCCAGTAGCGCCACTCCACGGCACTGTTGGCGGGAGCTCGAGGGGGTTGTCACGGGGGCACAAATGTCCGACGGGCCTGACCCGGTCGAGGCGTCTCGCCGCTATGAGGAGCTGGCGGCGACCTACGAGCGACGAGTGCGCCTCACCAACCGCTGGCGCCCGGGCGTGGTCCGCCACCTCCGGCTGCGGCCCGGCGACCACGTGCTCGACGTTGCCTGCGGTACCGGGGCGAACTTTCCCCACCTCGTAGCAGCAGTCGGTGGGAGCGGTCACGTTACGGGCATCGATCTGAGCGAGGCGATGGCCGCTCACGCCCGGACCCGTGTGGCCGAGAACAGCTGGGACAACGTTGACATCGTCATCGGCGACGCTGCGACAGCACCACTGCCCGCGGACGTGGACGGTGTGCTGTTCTTCCTCGTCCACGACCTGGTGCGCTCCCGGCCCGTGGTCGATCGCATCGTCGATGCCTGCCGCCCCGGAGCCCGCGTCGTGGCCTTCGGCCCCAAGTGGGCACGCCGCTGGGCGTGGCCCCTCAATGCGTTCGTCCGTCGGGGTATCAGGCCCTACGTCACGACCTTCGAAGGCCTGGACACCCCGTGGGATCACCTCGAGCGGCGGCTAAACCAGTTCTCGGTCAGGCCGCTCGCAGTGGGAACGCTCTACCTCGCCGAAGGATCGGTCGCGACCTAACGCAGACTTGCTGCTGGTGTGCTGGCGCTGTCGCGGAGGAGGCGTCTGGAATGTCGCTTGCGAGTGCAGCCGAAGATGCGATCGACGGTAAGCCTGGCGTCTTCGGCGTGTACGCACGGAACCTGGGCACGGGCGAGACGGTCGACATTCACGCTGGCCGACCCAGGTCGTTCGAACTGATATCGGGCGTCCGGTTGGCCCGGCCGTCCGTATCGTGGTCGGCCGCCTCGGCGCTGGCCGGACCCAGGAACCGCCGCTCGGCGGCTCGAGACCCGCGCGTCGTCGCGGCCCACGGTCGTCGCTGGCGAGACCGGCGCCGCCGAGAACCCGGCGGCGCGAAACTTCTGTTCCGTGGCGGAGCCGACCTACACGATCAAGGCGCTCGATCGGTCGACGTGGCCTGCGTTCGCTGCGCTCGTGGAGGCCAACAACGGCATCTTCGGCGGCTGCTGGTGCATGGGCTTCCATCCCGACAAGGCCACCACGGCGGCGCTGAACCGGGAGCGCAAGCTGGAACGGGTTCGTGCGGGGACTGCGCATGCGGCGCTGGTCTTCGACGGAGAGGACTGCGTCGGCTGGTGTCAGTTCGGGCGGCCCGACGAGTTGCCGCGCATCAAGAACCGTGCCGCGTACGAGCAGGGGCGCACGACACCGCCGGACTGGCGGATCGCCTGCTGCTACGTCGGCAAGGGCCACCGCCGGCAGGGCGTCGCGGCCGCGGCGCTCGCCGGCGCCCTCGATTTGATCGCCCGATCGGGCGGAGGGTCCGTCGAGGGCTACCCCGAGGCCGCCGGCTCGGTGCCTGCGGGCTTCCTCTACCACGGGGCGCTGTCGACCTACGAGAAGCTCGGGTTCGCCCGCGACCGCAAGATCGGCAAGCACCGTTGGGTCGTCACCATCGACGTCGCGCCGTCATAGCAGCCGCCGGTCTGTGTCCATGGCCGCCCGATCGCGGTGTTGGCAATCGGTGTGCGGTGAAAAGGTGACCAGCGGGGCTGGACCCCGACGGAGTTCACGACCATCATCGGCCGTGGTCCCCCATCAGATGGCTGCTGGCCCGGTCCGACTTGGCTGGTGGCTTCCCGCGATCGCGGAGGTAGACGCGCATGAACATCGTCCTGGTTCACGGCGCCTGGGCAGACGGCTCCAGTTGGAGGGGCGTCATTGGGCGCCTCCAACAAGCCGGCCACAACGTGATGGCTCCGCAGTTCCCCCTCACGGCCCTGGCGGACAACGTGGCGCGGCTGCGTCAGGTGCTCGCCCTCCAGGACGGGCCGACCGTCGTCGCCGGCCATTCCTACGGTGGCCAGATCATGACCGCCATGGGCACGGACGCCCCGAACGTTGTCGGCCTTGTCTACGTGGCCGCCTTCGGGCTCGACGAGGGCGAATCCATCGGCGCCCTGCTCGGCCAAGGCGAGCCGACGCCCGCGGTGGCGCACATCCGCGTCGACGATCAGGGTTTCGCCTGGTTGCCACACGACGACTTCCTGGCCCACTTCGCCCCGGACGTCGACCCGGCAGAGGCCAACATCATGTACGCCGTGCAGCAACCCTTGACCATGTCCGCCTTCGACGACGTGATGGGGGCGCCCGCGTGGAAGTCCCTATCCTCGTGGTTCGCGGTGGCACAGCACGACGCGGTGATCCCGGCAGACGCCGAGCGCCAGTTTGCGCAGCGCATGGGGGCGACGGTCGTGGAGCTCGATTCGAGCCACGTCGTGATGGTCTCCCACCCCGAGGAGATTGCCGACCTCATCCAGACCGCGGTCCAGGGCGTGACCGAGTAGCGCCGAACCGCCCTCGCTGTCGTCGCGAGCACCGCTGGCTGCGGCGGTGCCGCGCCGGCCGTACGGTCGGGGTGCCCGGGGTCGAGAGTCGGCCTCGTTGTCGTCGACCGGGTTCGGGCGTTCACCGACCCGGACGGCGTACTTCGGCGGTGGATCCTCGCCGGAGGGAGCTATGACGGAGAAGCAGGAGGTCAGGGAGGCGATCCGGACGCCGGACCAGCGTCTGCGTGTCTTCGTGAGCTCCACGTTGGTCGAGCTCGCAGACGAGCGTGCCGTGGTGGCACGCGCCATCTCCGCGCTCGGGCTGACGCCCGTGCTGTTCGAGCTCGGGGCCCGCCCACACCCACCTCGCGAGCTGTACCGCGCCTACTTGGCGCAGTCGGACATCTTCATCGGCCTGTACTGGCAGCGGTACGGCTGGATCGGTCCCGACATGGAGATTTCCGGCCTGGAGGACGAGTTCCGGCTCTCCGGATCCATCCCGCGGCTGCTGTACGTCAAGACTCCGGCGCCCGAGCGGGAGCCCGGGCTCGCGGCGATGATCGGGGAGCTCCAGACCGAGGGGACCGAGTCCTACCGGTCGTTCCGAACCCCACGGGAGCTCGGACGTCTGGTCAGGGACGACCTCGCTCTGCTCCTGAGCGAGGCGTTCACGCGGCCAGGAACCCGGGCCGATCGCGCCGCACCGGCTCCCTCCGAGGGCGACGGGCGCGCTCCGCGGTCGCTGCCGGTGACGTCGACGTCGTTGATCGGACGCGAGCGCGAGGTGGCCGAGGTCTCCGAGCTGCTGCAGTCGCCCGAGGTGCGCCTGGTCACCCTCACCGGCCCTGGCGGCGTTGGCAAGACGCGGCTCGCCATAGCGGTCGGCGAGCGACTCGACGACCGCTTCCCGAAAGGAACGGCCTTCGTGTCGCTCGCTGCGATCGACACACCCGAGCTGGTCCTGCCCCGCATCGCGGCTGCGGTGGCTGCGCCCATGGTGGGCGAGCGGCCGGCGCTCGATGTCCTCATCGACCACTTCGCAGACGATCCGGCGCTGCTTGTGCTGGACAACCTGGAACAGATCGCGGGTGTCGCGCCCTCGCTTGATCAGCTCCTGGCTCGCTGTCCCGGCGTCGAGATCCTCGCGACGAGCCGCACGGTGCTTCGCCTCCGGGCGGAGCGCGAGTACCCGGTCGACCCGCTCACCGTGCCCGGGTTCCCGGAACCTCCGCCGATCGGCGAGTTGGCGTCCCTGCCGGCGGTGCAGCTCTTCGTCGATCGGGCGCAGGCGGTCCGCCACAACTTCGCCCTGACCGAGGACAACGTCGGCGCCATCGTGGAGATCTGCCGGCTCGTCGACGGTCTCCCGCTGGCCATCGAGCTGGCCGCCGCCCGCACCCGACTGCTGCAGCCGGCTGCGTTGCTCGTGCGACTGGAGCGGAGCCTCGACGCATTGGGCACCGGCTCGGTCGACCTCCCGGAACGGCAACGAACGCTGCGTGCGACCGTCGAATGGAGCTTCGGGCTGCTCGACGAGGCCGAGCAACAGATGCTGGCCAGGTTGTCGGTCTTCGTCGACGGATGGACGGTCGAAGCGGCCGTCGACGTCGCCAACCTGACCGAGGACCGGACCCTCGATCTACTCGACACGCTCGCAGGGCACAGCCTCATCGCCGTCGACGCCATAGATCCCGAGCCGAGGTTCCGCATGTTGGCCGCCGTGCGGGACTTCGCCCTCGAGCGCCTCGCCGACAGCGGGGAGGCCGCCGACGTCGAGCGGCGGCACGCCGAGCACTTCCGTGCGTTCGTGGCCGGCGCCGACTGGCCCGCAGAAGGCCAGGCCGAATGGGCCGAGCGCGTGCGCGCGGACGAGGAGAACATTCGGGTCGCGGTCCGGTGGTTCCTCGCGCACGACGTCGCACCACTCCCGCACATATTCCGCATCCTGTGGCTGTTCTGGCAGATGCGGGGACGCATGCCCGAGGGCCGTGCCTGGATCAACGAGGTGCAGGACAGAGCCGACAGCTTGGACGACCGCGCCCGCGCCGAGCTGCTGTTCGCCTCCGCTGTCACGGCCGTTGAGGTCGGCGATGACGAGAGCGCCCTGGCCGCCGTCGACGGGCTCGAGGGTCTCGTGGGGCACATCGAGGACCCGTACCTCAAGAGCGCCGCGCAACTGGCGAACTCCTGGATCCTGCCGATCGTCGACGACTTCGACGGCGCGCTTCGTGCCGCTTCGACGGCGCTCGATGGCTTCCGTCAGCAGAACGACCCGTTCGTGGCGTTCGCAGCGCTGACCGTCGGCATGGTGGAGATGGCGCTCGGCAACGACGATGCCGCCCGTGGACACCTCACCATGGTCGAGGAGCTCGGCGGCCGGTTCGACAACGTCTGGCTCCGCTCCAGCGCACGCGCCCAGCTCGCGTCGCTCGAGGTGCGGGCTGGTCGGCTCGACGAGGCGCGGTCGCTGCTCGTGCGGTCGGTGGACGCACGCGACGACGCCGAGCTGAGCACCTTGACCGTGAGCTTTTCGCTCGTCATTGCCGCCCAGCTCGCACTGGCCGACGGCGACCCGCGGCGGGCGGCGGTGGCTCTCGGCGCGGCCGATGGGCGGCGCCGTCGTGCGGGGCTGAAGGCATGGCCGTCGACGCGGCGTCGCGAGGCCGAACTGGTCGCCCGGGTTGCGGAGGCGGCCGACTCCTGGGACTTCGATGAGGCGCGTGCCGCCGGCGCCAAGCTCAGCCACCGCGAAGCCGTCGGCTTCGTCCGCGGTGGCGCCTGAGCACGACCGCGGCGAAGCGCGGCGGGCGTTACCGGCTAATGAACCAGCCCCTCGCGTTGGTCACAATGGCTAGATGAGCGAGGTGATCCTGCGGCCGATTCAGGAAGCCGACCTGGACGAGCTGAGCCGGTACTCGACCGACCCTGAGGCGGCTGGCGTGTTCGAGTGGACGGGCTTCAACGACCCCAAGGCGATGCGGCGACGCTGGGAGGAAGACGGCTGGCTCGGTGCGGAGCGCGGGCGTCTGGCGGTGATGAGCGCCGACTCGCTCGCCGGGGATGTGAGCTACAGGGACCGGTCGCCGGGGGCGATCAAGGGGGCGATCTACGAGATTGGAATCGCTCTGTTCCCCGCGTACCGCGGCCAAGGGGTGGGGACGGTCGCTCAAGGCCTGCTGGTTCGGTACCTGTTCGACACCATGCCGGTGCACCGGATCGAGGCGTATACCGAGGTCGAGAACATCGCCGAGCAGCGGGCGCTGGAGAAGGCTGGGTTCGAGCGTGAGGGTGTCCTGCGGGGGACCATATTCCGGGCTGGGAAGTGGCGCGACCACGTCGTTTACGCGCTGCTCCGAGACTGACGGACGGCCTCGAGACGACGGACCTATCCCCGCAGCTCCTTAGCCTCGACGCTTTCGTTCAGTCGACGCCTTCGGCCAGTTGCAGCTCAAGTTGCCGCAGCGACGCTGGGATCGCGCTTGATGTGGGCGAACATGCTGCGCGCGTTCCAGGTCGGGAAGGCCCGGACCAGCCATGACGGGCCGTCGAGCCGGATGCGCGAGTCGCGGGTTGCCTCGGCCCAGGTGAGCTGGCCGGCGTGCCACTTCACGAAGGCTTCGGCGTCGGCCGTGATGTACAGGTCTTCGTCCAGACCGGCGTACGTCTTGCAGATCTCGGTCTCGCCGTGCTCGAGCAGCAGCCAGTACCGCTCGTGGGGCCGGAATCCGGTGAAGTCGAACCGGATGACGACGCGCTGGCGCGGGAGTAGGTCCCGGCGGAGCGCGTTGCACATCGACCACAGCGCCACGAACGGATCGAGGTTCGCGGGGGCGATCTCGAGCCAGCGGGCGCCCCACTCGCCGAGCGTCTCGCAGACCTTGAACAGATCGTGGCCCGATCTCGTGAGCTGGTAGCGGTGCCCGCGCCCGTGGGGTTTGGGTGCCGATTCGACGACGCCGAGTCGTTCGAGCTGCTCGAGCCGCTGCGTCAGCAGGGTACGGGAGAGCCCGGGCGCGCCCGCGAGGATCTCGCCGAAGGTCTCACAGCCCAGATGCAGGTTGCGGACGATCAGCGGCGTCCAGCGCTCGGCGAAGATCTCCGCGCCACGGGCGATCGGGCAGTACTGGCCATACGTCCGCATGAGCGCAGTGTCCCGCGCGTCCCGACCACCGTGAAGTCCAGATTCCTTACATCGAAGTCCAGATGGCTGACTTCTCCTCGGTGCCCCCCGATGTTGCGATGAGCCCATCGACCACAGGAGGAGAGATGACCGCACCAACCACGATGCAGATCCCCGGGTTCCGGGGCGATCTCGTCGCCCCGGACCACCCGGATTACGACGACGCCCGGGCCGTCTGGAACGGCACCGTCGATCGGAGCCCCCGACTGATCGCCCGCTGCCGCGGCACCGCCGACGTGGCCGCAGCCGTGCGCTTCGCCCGCGGCCGCGACCTCGAGATCGCCGTGCGGGGTGGGGGCCACAACGTGGCCGGCACCGCAGTGTGCGACGACGGGATGGTGATCGACCTCTCCGCCATGCGCGCCGTCTCGGTCGACCCCGTCGAGCGCATCGCACATGTTCAGGGTGGCGCGCTGTGGGGCGACGTCGACCATGAGACACAGGCACACGGGCTGGCCACAACGGGCGGCATCGTGAGCCATACCGGCGTCGGCGGCGTCAGCCTGGGCGGCGGCATCGGCTGGCTCATGCGGAAGCACGGGCTCACCGTCGACAACGTCGTGGATGCCGAGGTGGTCACCGCCGAGGGCGAGATCATTCGGGCGTCGGCGGACGATCACCCGGACCTGTTCTGGGCCCTGCGGGGCGGCGGCGGGAACTTCGGGGTCGTCAGCTCGTTCCGGTTCGCGCTGCACCCCGTCGGTCCCACCGTCATGGCCGGACCGGTCTTCTGGGCTGCCGAGGACACCTCTGATGTCCTGCGCTTCTACCGGGAGCTCGTCACCGACGCACCCGACGAGCTCGGCACCATCGTCCGGCTCGGCACGATCCCGCCGTTGCGAGGTGTCAGCGAGGACCTGCGCTTCCGGCCGACCATCGCCGTCGTCAGCTGCTACGCAGGGCCCGCCGAGGACGGTGAGCGCGCCGTCCGTGCGCTCCGTGAGTTCGGAACGCCGCTCGTGGACCTCGTCGGACCCACCCTCTACGTCGACCACCAGAGCGGCATCGACGACACCGTCCCGCACGGCTGGCACTACTACTGGAAGGCCACCGATCTCACCGCGCTGTCCGACGAGGTCATCGAGATCGTCTCCGAGTGCGCCTACGGCGCCACCTCACCGAGGTCGTACGCGGCGATGTTCCACCTGGGTGGCGCCGTCGCCCGCACCCCGCGCGATGCCACGGCGCATCCCGGTCGAGACGTGGGCCACAGGATCAGTATCGACGCGGTCTGGCTCCCCGAGCAGGACGACTCGGTCGGCACCGCCGAGACGGCGTGGGCGCGGAGGTTCCTCGACGCCCTAGAACCCCACCGCGCCGGCGTCTATGTGAACTTCCTCGATTCCGACGACGACCTGGCCCGGGTGCGCGAGGCGTACGGCGACGACACCTACCGGAGGCTCGCCGAAGTCAAGGCGAAGTACGACCCCGAGAACGTGTTCCACAACAACAAGAACATCCCGCCCGGCAGGCTGGCCCGCTGAGCACAGCAGCCGGGGGCGCCCTGCCCGGGTGTTCGGTGTGCGCTGCGGAGGCGATGACGAAGCTCGGCGGGCCGATGCCTACGCCTCCTTGGCCGCCTCGACCTCGAGCTCGAGCCGAACCTTCTTGCCGATGACGACGCCGCCGTTCGAGGACCTGGTTCAAGCTGATGCCCCACTGGTCCCGGCCGATCTGGCCGGAAGCGGAGAAGGCGATCCGACGGCCGCCGAGGCCCCCGACGGCGTGTGGTTCGGGCAAGCTGCGTGGGGTGTCCGGTCGGGTCAGCAGTACGAGAGCGGGGCGATGTCTACGTGGGACGCAGCGTGATCGACTTCTCGGGGCAGGTCGTCATTGTCACCGGCGCGGGCCGCGGGCTGGGGCGCCTCTATGCGCTCGACTTCGCCCGGCGCGGCGCATCCGTCGTCGTCAACGACCTCGGTGGCACCATGGGTGGAGAGGGCAGCGACACCCACGTGGCCGACGACGTGGTTCAGGAGATCCGTGCCTCCGGTGGCGCCGCGGTCGCGTCTTACGAATCGGTTGCCACGGTCCAGGGTGGCAAGGCGATCGTGGGTGCTGCGATCGATGAGTTCGGACGCCTCGACGCGGTCGTCAACAACGCGGGCATCTTCCATACCCAGCGGTTCGAAGACCTGACGGCTGACAACTGGAGTCGGATGCTCCGCGTGCACCTCGACGGCGCGTTTCACGTCAGCCAACCGGCGTATCGCGAGATGAAGCGCCGCGGGCATGGCCGGTTCGTGTTCATCGCATCTTCTGCCGGCCTGTTCGGCCAACCCCGCTCAGCCCACTACGCCGCGGCGAAGGCCGGGATGATGGGCCTCGCCAACGTCATCGCGATCGAAGGCGCCGAGCACGGCATCATCGCCAACTGTGTTCTTCCCTTCGGCTACTCCCGGATGGTCTTCGAGACCATCGGAAGCCGCGACGACGTCGAGCCCGATTCCGGCTTTTTCCACGCCATCGAACCCGAACTCGTCGTACCCATCGTCGTGTACCTCGCGAGCCGCGGCTGTGAGGTCACACACCACAACATTTCGGCCTGTGCCGGGCGTTTCGCACGCGTGTTCGTCGGGCTGGGCGATGGATGGGTGGCCGATCACGGCAATCCAACGGCGGAGGACATCGCCAGGCGCCTCAGCGATGTGACGACCGCGGAGCCGTACACCATTCCAACCTCGATCAGCGACGAGATCGCCAGGGTCTGCGCCCAACTCGGGATCGGCTAGAACCACGTCACGGGACCCAGTCACCGCCGTCCCGACTCCAGGCGATGCGGAGCCGCTCATCGACGGTGACGCCGACACCGCGACGGAGTTCGTCCTCGTCGACCTTTTCAAGTTCCCGAACGTGGGGACATCACGCTCGGCGGCGCCTGACCTCGGTACTCGTTCCTAGGACTCTCGTCGAACGACTTGACGCGGAGGCTGGGCAGGATGTTGACGTAAGACACGTTGATCTCCTCCAGTTGCTCCAGATGTAGCGATGTTCGGCAGCGTCTTGACTCATCGTCTCGGCGGTGGTGCTGGCGTTCATCCGATGACGATCCGGTAGATGTTCCGTAACTCGCCGTCGAGCAGCGCTCGATTCGCCAGTTCGAACCCGAGCTTGGTGGCGACACGCTGAGAGGCGCGGTTCAGTGGATCGATGATCGCGAGCAGCTCTCCTTCGAAGGTCTGCGCCGCCTTGCCGAGTAGTGCACGGCTGGCCTCGGTTGCGTAGCCAAGACCCCGTGCCAGCGCGACCAGCCGCCATCCGAACTCCAAGCGTTCCTCGCCGTGCACCTCGAGCCAGTCGACGCCGGAGTAGCCGACGATCCGGCCAGTCGCTCGCTCGATCACCGGCTGCTTCGCGAACGAGAGCCAACGCGCGTTGCGAAGCATTCTGTCGAATCGCTCGTGCGCTGCTGGCGCCGAGAGTGACCCTCCTGCGAAGACCATGAACGAGTCGTCACGGAACAGTTCGACGAACCGTGACCGATCGTCCTCAGTGGGCGCCCGCAGCTCCAGACGCGGCGTGAGCAGGGGCGGGCCGAAGAACTGCGCGTCCGGTGTCACTCGAGGATCATCCTCGGTCGTCGACCCGTTCACCCGCGGATTTGCCCCGGCCTCGGACAGGGATCCGGCTAGGCGATCGAGGCGGGTCTCTCCACCCGATCGGTCGCCTACTGGAGTGCGACGAGAATGAGGATGGGGCGCGTGTCCGATGCCACTGGGCTCAGCGCCTTCCCGATGGTGGCGCCGAAGGCTTGGTTCGGATTGGTCGCACGCATCGCGTGGCCGAGCGTGGGTGAAGTTGTGAGCAGGTCGCCCGGCGCGACGGTGACGAGGCGTGCTCTACGAGCAGGGTCAGGTCGGTCGATCCCGGCTCGTACCCGTCGAATCGGCGCCGCCGCGCGCGTAGCGTTCGAACTCGGTCTGACTGAGCTGTGCCCGCGCGGCCGCATCCTCGGCGGTCCCCACGGCGAGGCCCCGCACGATGATGTACACGAGCGACCCGATCAACGGGAAGAGGATCAGCCCCACCAACCAGCCCGCCTTGGCCCATCCCGACAGCTCGCGGGTGCGGAACAGGTCCCTCACGACGACGATGAACAACCAGACGAACGCCGCCAGCATGAAAAGGAAGAACGTCGTCCAGATCAGCTGGCCTACGCTGACGTCGGCAACGACCATGGTGTCCTCCTCTGGCACGGTTCCGTGTCTCTGGAGTCGAACTCGACCTGTTCACCGTCGCAAAAGCTCCACCCGGTTGGGGTGAGCTCGGGCCACGAACCCGGACCTGACGATTCAGTCGCTCCATTGAAGGATGGAGAAGGAGGCACCCTCGGGGTCGGCGAGGACAGCGACGCGTCCCACGTTGAACAGGTCGAAGGGCTCCACCGAGACCGTGCCGCCCAACTCGGCCGCTCGGGCGACGGTGTCGTCCGTGTCCTCGACGGCGAAGTAGATCATCCAATGCGGCGGGGTGTCCGCCGGCCAGAGCTCGTCCATCTGCACCATGCCGGCGACAGGCCGCTCGATCCCCGGCAGGGAGAAGATGGTGTAGCCCGAGCCCTCAGCGTAGGGAGGGATCTTCGATTCCCAGCCGAACACTTCGGCGTAGAACCGCTTCGCCGTATCGACGTTCCGGCACGTCAGCTCGCACCAGGTGAACGAACCGGGCTCGTGCATCACGTCGGGCGAGATGTGACCCGCCGACTCCCAGATCGCGAATCGTGCCCCCATCGGGTCCGTACAGATGGCCATACGCCCGGCGTCGAAGTAGCTGGTGGGCCACAGGGAGACCCCACCGCCCAGGTCGAAAACCGCTTGGGCCGTGGCATCCGCATCGTCCACGGAGATGTTCATGGTCCAGGACGGCCTCGGACCGGGACCGATATCGCCGACGTCCTTGGCGTCCAAGCGGAAGACCCACCAGCCCGACGCGTCGTCCAGCGGTCGATGGCGCGCCAGCACCGTCCAGCCGAAGAGAGCGCAGTAGAAGCGACTCGCCGCCAGGGGCCCGGCGGCTGTCTGCAGGTTGACCCACGCCGGCGTGCCCGGCGGATAGCCCTGCGCAGAGCCCATGCACGTCCTCCGATCCTCCTCCGTTCGGAACATAGTCCGACGGCGCACAGACCTGTCAGGCCGTCGGGCCACGAGGGGCGCACCTGACGAGTTTCGCCCCGAGGCGGAGTTGTCTCGGTAGGGGTCGGCTGACCGACGAAGGAGCACGGTGCGAGGGTGACCAGGGATGGCGTTGTCCACCTCGATGTCTCGTGGCTGGTGCCACCCGACCTATATGCCGTCGACGCGTTGGCGCGACTGCAGGTCGCGGCGTCTCGGTGCGGGCGTCGGCTCCAGCTGCACGGTGCCAGCGGGGGCCTGGCCGAGCTTCTCGAGTTCGCGGGGCTCGGCGACGTCATACACCTGTGCCCGTGCTGCCGCTCGTCCGTGCGGCCCAGCGAGCCGGCCACGCGCGAGCCGCCGACCTAGTGATCCCCACGGCGATGATCGCCGGCATGATCAGCGCACCTAGGGCTCCCGCCACAGTCGGAGCGGGGTCCGGTCGCGGGGGCCCGTGAACGGGACCGGTTCCTCCCGTCCCGTCCGCGCCGACAGGTAGGCGGCACACACGATGTCGAGCACGTGGCGACCGAGCTGGGGCCCGGGCGTCGGCGCCCGTCCGGCATCGATATCGGCCGTCAGCGATTCGAGCTGGGCGACGTAGCCGAGGTGGTGAAGCTGCGGCGTCGCCAGTCCCGGGGGCGGCGACGGCAGCACGACGGGCACGCCGTTGACCTCCACCGAGGGGTGCGGCACCAGTTCGAGGCGCACCGCCCCCGTCGGGCTCGCCGCCTGTGCCTCCCACGTCGGTGCCGGCGCGCGCCACGTCGCCCGGACCTCGGCGCGGAGGCCGGAGTCGAACACCAGCGTCACTGTGGCGTCGTCGTCGAGCTCCAGCCCCGGGCCGGCCAGCAGCTGCGCGCCGACGCTCGTGACGCTCGCCGGCGCCGCCGCCAGCAAGGCCAGCGCGACCGCGTGCACGCCGAGGTCGAACAGCACGCCGCCGCCCCAGGACGGCTCCAGATGGTCGCCCCAGTCGGGCCGACCCTGGGCGAGCCGCACCTCGAGGTGCGTGAGGGTCCCCAGGCGCCGGCACGCCGTAACCGCCTCGACCACGGTCGGGGAGTGCACCAGGTTCTCGGCGTAGCCCACGCGGCCGTCCCGCGCCCCGAGCGCCACCAGGTGGTCGGCGTCCTCCAGCGTGGTCGCCAGCGGTGCCTCCACCAACGCCATGGCGGAACCGTCGACGGCGCGGTCCGCCTCCCGCCGGTGAAGAGCCGGGGGAGTGGCGATCAGGACCACGTCGGCCCCGCCCGGCAGCTCCTCGTAGGTGCAGGCGATCCCTCCGGTCTGCGCGGCGCGGCGCCGCGCCGACCGGGTACTGCGGGATGCGACGTGGACGACGCGCAGGTCGGGCAGCGCGTCGCCCGCCAGTCCGTGGATGGCGGTGACGAAGCCAGCGCCGGCGAAAGCCAAGGCGACCATGCGGCAGGGTGCCCGGTACCGGTGACCCGTCCGGTCAGGTGCCCGCCAGCCGCGCCACGATCGGCGCCGCTGCGTCCATGGCCTCCGGGCCCTGCACCACCAGGTACGACGCGTCCCATCGCTCGCGTCGGGCGGCGAGGTCGTCGCAGATCTGGTCGACGGTGCCGACCCAGGCGTGCGGATGATCGCCGACGATGTCGGGGGACACACCGAACAGTGGCGCCATCGCCTCGATCACCGAGGCCCGGTCGTCGGTCACGACGCAGGCGAAGATCAGCATGTTGATCTCGATGTCGTCGTAGCGGCTGCCTGCGGTGTCTCGCACCCACTCGAGCTTGCGATCGGTCACCGCGGCGGCACCGTCCTGCGCGGCCGCCGCGTCGGTGCGTCCCGAGCGGATCGCCGGGTTGACGCCGACGATGTCGGCCCGCCGCGCCGCGAGCGTGAGCATGCGCCGGCCGCCCCCACCCATGAGCACCGGGGGACCGCTCGGCTGCACGGGTTTCGGGAGGCCATCCAGCTCGCTGATCTGGTAGTGCTTGCCCCGGTAGCTGAACGGGCCCGGGCGGAACAACCCCTCGAGCACGTCGAGCGCCTCGTCGAGGCGATCGATCCGGACGCCGGCCGGATCCATTGCGATGCCGGACTGCTCGTAGTCGCTGTTCATCCAGCCTGCGCCGATGCCGAGCTCCAGGCGCCCACCCGACAGCCGGTCGATGGTGGCCGCCTCCTTGGCCACGACAACGGGATGCCGGTAGTCGTTGTCGAGCACCAACGGCCCGATCCGCAGCTCGGTGGTGGCGTCGGCGGCGGCCGTGAGGGCAACGGCGGGCGAGAGCTGATCGCCGAAGTGGTCGGGCACGAAGAGCGTCGAGTAGCCGAGGTCCTCGGCCTTGCGGGCCAGGTGGGCCCACTCGGCTCCGGTGTCGGCGCTGCTGAGCTGCACGCCGAAGCGGAAGGGTCGCGGGTGCGCCATGGCGGTCACCCTAGTGACGCGGGCGTGCCGGCCGTGGTGAGACCGCCGACCGCCCGGTGGGTAAGGTCTGTTCGCTTCGTCAGCCGACCGGTCAGGCAGCCTCCCCACCGTGCGCATCTACTCCAGGCTCGCTCTCGTGGTCATCGCCTCCGGCGTCGTGCTGGCGTTGGCCGTGGGGGCGATGGCGGTGCCGGCCCGGCTGCTCGACGAGGCCGGCTCCGGCGACCCGGGCCCGATCAGCCTCCGCCCGCTCGCCCAGCGGTCCTACATCTACTCCGCGGACGGCTCGGTCCTGGCGGTGCTGAGGGAGGAGGAGAATCGCCAGTCGGTGCCGCTGGACACGATCCCGCAGCACGCCATCTCGGCGATCCTGGCCGTCGAGGACGCAGGCTTCTGGGTCCACGAAGGTTTCGATGTCCGCGGCATGCTCCGGGCATTCCGGGCCAACGTCGAGGAGGGCGGCATCTCCCAGGGCGGCTCGACGATCACGCAGCAGCTCATCAAGCTCGACGTCCTCGGCAACGAGCAGACGCTCGACCGCAAGGTCGAAGAGATCGTGCTGGCGTCGCGGCTCGAGAAGATGATGAGCAAGGAGGAGATCCTCGACCGCTACATCAACACCGTCTACTTCGGGAACCATGCGTACGGGATCCAGGCCGCCGCAGAGACCTATTTCGGGGTCAACGCCCGTGACCTCAACCCGGGACAGGCGGCGTTGCTGGCCGGGCTCATCCGCAACCCGGTCTCCTACAACCCGATCCGGTTCCCCGAGCGGGCGGCCGCCCGGCTCGACGTCGCGCTCGAGCGACTGGTCGACGTGGGGGCGCTGACCGAGTCCGACGCCGCGGTGTGGAAGTTCGCCACACCGATCCCGACCGCAATCCACAACGTCCTTCCCAGGGCCAACGACTACTTCGCCTCGGCCGTGGAGCAGCAGCTTCTCGCCGACAAGCGGCTGGGGAGCACGCCGGAGGAGCGCTTCAACGCGGTGTACTTCGGTGGGCTGAAGGTCTACACGACCTATTCGCCCCAGGCGCAGGCCCAGGCGCAGGCGGCCCGTGACCAGAACCTGCCGCTGACCAACGGCGTGTTCGCCGCCGACACTGACCCCGCCACCGGCAAGCCCCGCTACGGCTCGGCCGCGGTCGTGTCGGTCGACCCGAAGACGGGCGCCATTCCGTACATGGTCGCCGGGCCCGGTTTCCAGAACTACAAGTACAACCTGGTCACCCAGAACAAGCGGCAGACGGGCTCGTCGTTCAAGACCTTCGTTCTCGCCACGGCGATGGAGCGCGGCTACTCGCCCGACGACCAGATCGACGGCACGGGCCCGTGCCTCTTCAACAACCCGACCGGCACACCCAACCCCTACCCCGCAGAGAACTTCGGGGGCGCGACCCGCGGGGTGGCAAACATCACGACCCAGACGCTGGGTTCGGTCAACTGCGCATACGTGCGGCTCGGATTGATCGTCGGGCTGAACAACGTCGTCAACATGGCGCAGCGGCTGGGTGTGCGGAGCACGGCGGCCGACGGCTTGGCTGCGAACCAGTCGCTTCCGCTCGGATCCGCGGGTGTCACGCCGCTGGACATGGCGTCGGCGTACGCAACGCTCGCCAACGACGGCGTCTACAACCCGCCCTACATCATCAACAAGGTCGAGGATCGCAACGGGCGGGTGATCTTCGAGCACCAGCCGGCGCCCAAGCCCGTGATCTCGCCCCGGACGGCGCGGCTCGTGACCGAGATCCTCCGGCAGAACGTGACCAGCGGCACGGGCACCGCCGCCGCACTTGGCACGGGTCAGCCGGCGGCCGGCAAGACGGGCACGCACACAGGCTCGTACGACGCCTGGTTCGTGGGCTACACCCCGTACCTGGCGACCGCAGTGTGGGTGGGGGGACTCGGCGCCCAGTTCACTATCCGCCTCGGTGGGACCGGCATCACCGGCGGTTCGTATCCAGCCCGGATCTGGGGCGACTTCATGCGGGCGTGGCACGCGGGACGTCCGGTCGTGCAGTTCGCCCCGGCGCCGCACGTGCCCGGCGGCCGCATGCTGACCGTGCCGGGAACCATCGACCTGTCGGCGCGGAAGCCGGACCAGCCTCCGCCGGGCCCGCCGGGGGCTCCGCTCCCCGGCCAGCAGCCCACGCCGGACGGCCGGCCCGGTCGGCCTGGCGGTCGACCTGGGAATGACGGCTGATGGCCGGGAATCCGGCTACGCCGGATAGGGTCGCCGGTTGATGAGCCGTTGGGCCGCCCTCCTCGCCGTCCAGGAACACGACACCCGCGCCGACCAACTCAACCACCGCATGCAGACGCTGCAGGTACGCGCCGACCTCGCGCAGCTCGAAGACAACGTCCTCGCCGCCGACAGCCAGCTCGCCGACACGCAGCGGCGGCGCGACGAGCTCGCCCGCAGCCAGCAGCGTCTGGAGGACGAGATCGCCTCACTCGGCGAGCGGGCGAACCAGGCCGAAAAGCAGCTCTACTCGGGCTCGGTGACCAACCCTCGTGAGCTGCAGGCACTGCAGGACGATGTGGCGTCGATCCGCCGGCGCATCGGCCAGCTGGAGGACGACGAGCTCGAGATCATGGAGCTTGTCGAACCGGTCGACGCCGAGCGGTCCGAGCTCGCGAGTCAACGCGATCGGCTCGATGCCGAGTGCGAGCGGCTCCGCGCCGTGCTGGCCGAGACCGAATCCGAACTGGCCACGGAGCTCGCCGCCGTCCGGGCCGAACGCGAGGAGGCCGCCGCGGCGGTGCCGGACGAGCTGTGGCCCGAATACGACAAGCTGCGGGCGCGGCTCGGGGGAGTCGCGATCGCGCGCCTCGTCGGCTCCACCTGCCAGGGATGCCACTTGGCGCTCCCGGCGGTCGAGGTCGACCGCATTCGCAAGCTGCCGCTCGACGAGGCTGTGTACTGCGAAGAATGCGGCCGCCTTCTCGTGCGCGATTGACCGCGCCCACCCGGCAGCAGGCCCTGAAGTGCGAGCGCAGCGAGCGCTTCAGGCCGGTGAAGCGAACGCCAGTTCGCCCGTCGGCGACGGGTCGTGGGGCGCAGCCCCACAGGAGACGTTGAGTGTTCCTATGGTTCGCCGGGGGTGCGTTCGTGCTGGTGTGGCTCGTCTTCCGCAGCCCGGCTGTCGACTACCGGCTGGTGATGGTCGGCGCGTTGCTGCCCCTGGCGGAGTTGCCCATCGGGTCGCCGCGGATCCTGCACAGCATCACGGGCGCCGTCGGCCTACTGGTGCTGGCCATGGTGGCGACGCCGCGACGCCGGCTCGTCCAGCGCCGGCTGGTGGCGATCCCGATCGGCGTGTTCGTCCACCTGCTGTTGGACGGCATCTGGACCGACACCGCCGCGTTCTGGTGGCCCTTCACCGGGCTCGCGTGGAGCGACGCCCGGCTGCCGGAGCTGGCCCGGGGCTCTTTCGACATCGTGCTGGAACTGACCGGCGCCGCCGCGCTCTGGTGGTGCTGGCGCAGGTTCCGGCTGTTCGAGGCGGATCGACGGCACCGCTTCTGGCGCACCGGCCAACTCGACCGCGACGTGACCACGCCGTGACCGATCTCCGGACCGTCGCCGGAGCGACGCCGTGATCGTCCTGGTCCGCCACGGCCGCACCGACGCCAACGCCCGAGGGCTCCTGCTGGGTCGGGCCGATCCGGCGCTCGACGACGAGGGCCGGCGGCAGGCCGCGCGGCTGGCGGCCGCGCTCGGACCGCTCGACGGCGCCCGCGTGGTCAGCAGTCCGCTGGCGCGGTGCCGCCAGACCGCGGAGATGATCGTCGCCGCCAATGCGTCACGCGTGGCCCTCGACATCGATGAGAGGTGGATCGAGCTGGACTACGGCGCGTTCGACGGCCTGGGCGCCGGCGAGGTGCCCGCGGCGACCTGGGCGGCGTGGCGGGCCGACGTGGCGTGGACGCCGGAGGGCGGCGAGTCGCTGGCGGCGCTCGGCGTCCGGGTACGGGCCGCGTGCGACGCGCTTGCGGAGGAGGCCCGCGATCGCGACGTCGTGGTGGTGACTCACGTGTCGCCGGTGAAGGCGGCGGTCGCGTGGGCGCTGGGCGTCGGCGACGAGGTCGCATGGCGCATGTGGGTGGGGCCGGCGTCGATCAGCCGCATCGGCTTCGCCGGGCCGTCGCCCTCGCTGCGGTCGTTCAACGAGGTCGCACACCTGGACTGACGACCTCCCTCGATTACGCCCGGGTAACCGGGGGAAGCCTGACGGCGATTATGGCAACGGCAACCCCGTTGACGACGCAGTGTTCGACATGCGGTGCAGAGATACCACTGGAAGCGCGCGCCAACTACTGTCCGGCCTGCGGCATGCCGCTCACCGAGGTGGCCGAGGAGACGGCGGAGGCTCGGCGGTCGGCGAACCGCTGGCTGGCGACCCTGGTGATCGTCGGGGCGGCCGCGGCGCTCGCGCTGGGAGGGATGATGTGGCGGCTGATCGGCTCAGTCGGCCCGAGCGGCGGCGTTGAGGGATCCGCCGCCGATGCGATGGACGAGTTCGCGCCGATCGCCGAGGACTGGGTCGACGAACGCGAGCATGTCACCGACGAGGCCGACCTGGGTGACTCCGACGCCGTGATCCTCGCCGTGGACGACGCCGCGGCATGGACCGAGATCGCCGTGGACGACGTCGCGCAGATCGCCGCCGACGTAGACGGCGGCTCCGCGCCGCTGTACCAGCAGCTGGTGGCGGTCTTCGACGGCCGCCTCGACGCGCTGCACAGCCTGCAGGCGACCGGGGGCGCCACGGCGTCCGCCGAGTGGGCGGCGGGCGAGGCGCAACTCGACGCGCTCGGGGCCGAGAGCGACGAGATCATCTGCGACATTGCCGGAGAGATGCGGGACGAGGGCGACGATCCCGACGCTCACATCACGCCGTCGATGGACGTCGCCTGCTGACGATCGGGAGTGGTCTCTCGTGATCGCGGATGACCGGATCCTGGGTGCGGATGATCATCATCACGCGCAGTGTCCCTGGCCGGCCCGCCCGGAACCATCCCGGCGTCGGCACCTAGCGCAAGCTCACGGCTGGGCCGGACCAACCCCCGCCCCAGGCTGGCTCGGCATCAAGAGCGCGGCGCCGAGCCCGATCAGCCCGACGATGGCCAGACTGACCATGGCCAGCCCCGTACGACCGGTCCGAGAGGCCGGACACCAGGATGGTGCCTGCGATCGCCGTGCCGAGCGATGACCCGAGGTTGGACACGCTGCGCGAGACCCCTGAGATCTCACCCTGGAGCTCCTCGGGGAAGCTCGACTGCACGACGTTGACGGACGGCGTCAACATCACGCCAACCCCGAGGCCGATCAGGAGGAGGCCGGGTGCGAAGGCGAAGACGCTGGGTGAGCCGTTCACGAGGGCGAGCAGGATGCCGATGCCGGCCAGCGTCGTGACGAATCCTGCGATGATCAGTGTCCGCTGCGGGTACCTCTTGGCGAGCCGCTCGGCCGCAAGTGACGAGGCCAAGATGCCCGCCGTGGCCGCCGTGAAGATCACTCCGGTCTCGATGGCGTTGTAGCCACGAACGACCTGCAGGAAGGCGGAGACGACGAACGCCGTCCCGAGCAGCAACAGCCACTGGACGTTCTGCGTGACGAGGCCCAGGTTCGACACGCGGTTCCGGAAGAGTCCGGTCGATAGCAGCGGTTCCTCGCCCGCTCGCTCCTCGGAACGGACGTGGAGGAAGAAGGCCGCGAGCACGAGGGCGCCCAGGGCCAGCAGGCCGAGCATCAGCCAGCCGTTGTCGTCGGCGGCGAGGACCCCCATGACGATGAGGACGAGACCGACGGCCGACAGCACCGCCCCCGTGGTGTCGAATCGGCGGGTCGGATCGGGTGGCACCGGATCCTTGATCGGGCGGCTGAGGTAGAGGATCGCGACGATCACGAGGGCTTGGAACACGAAGGCCACCCGCCAGCTGAGGGCCGTGGTGATGAGCCCTCCGATCAATGGCCCGGCCGCGGCGCCGATGCCACCCATTCCGGTGATCACACCGAAGGCACGGGCGCGCGACGTGATGTCGCCGAAGAGCATCGTGGTCAGGATGTAGACGGGTGGGATCAGGAGCGCAGTGCCCACGCCCTCGAAGATCGAGTTGCCCAGGATGAGCATTCCGAGGCCCGGCGAGACGGCGCTCATCAACGCGCCGATCCCATAGACGGTGAGGCCGAGCACGAAGCAGCGCTTGCGCCCCCAGCGGTCGGTCAGCTTGCCACCGGGGATCATCAGGGCGGCCATGACCAGGAGGAAGAGTGTGATCGTGACTGCACCCCATGCACGGTCGTGTCCAGGTCGTGGCTGATGTCGGTGATCATCACGTTCATGTTCGAGCCGGCGAAGCTGCAGATGAACTGTGCGAGCGCCAGCGGGACCAGCATCTTGCGGAGCGACAGGGACGGTCGTCCCGCTCCGACGGTGTCAGCCACGTCGGGTCATCCGTTCGGGACGCCGGGCCCGCCTCGCCGCCGTAGTCCGGACCATCAGGCGCTGGCGGTGATGTTCGCCGCAGCGTTGATGAGCGCGAGGTGGCTGAACGCCTGCGGGAAGTTGCCGACTTGCCGCTGTCGGCCGACGTCGTACTCCTCGGCGAGCAGCCCGAGGTCGTTCGTGAGGGCGATGAGCCGCTCGAACAGCTCTCGGGCCTCGCCGGCCCGGCCGTTCAGAGCCAGCGCGCTCACTAGCCAGAACGAGCAGGCCAGGAACTGGCCCTCGCTGCCGGGCAGCCCGTCGTCGGTCTCCGCGGTGGAGTAGCGCGAGATGAAGCCGTCGTGCCGGAGGCCGTCGCGCACGGCGTCTATTGTGCCGGTGACGCGGGGGTCGGATCCCGGAAGGAAGCCGACGAGGACGAC
>JBKOUY010000167.1:0-15455 GCA_046723645.1 Actinomycetota bacterium
GTCGGGCTACATCCTCGACGGCTTTCCACGCACGCGGTCGCAGGCCGAGAAGGCCGAGGCGCGTCGCGGCGGCGACATCGCCGACGCGGTGGTGTTCCTCGACGTCCCCGACGACGTGGCTCGGCAACGCTTGGCGCAGCGTCTGGTCGGGCGTTCGGACGACCGTGACCGCGACGTGATCGAGCGGCGGCTACGCACGTTCCACGGCGAGACCGATCCGGTGGTCGATTACTACCGCGATTGCGGGAAGCTGGTGACCGTCGACGCCGCCCAGCCACCCGAGGCGGTGACCGCGGCAATCCTCTCCGCGCTCGCCGGTCGCCACCCCGGCTGAGCTACACCTCGGGGGAGCGTGACCCTCGTCGTTCGGGATGAGCGGGCGGCGGTCGGGCTCGTCCAACCGACCTAGGAGCCCTGCTCAGGACGGCTGACATGAGTCGACCATCCGCTTCTTCCGGGTGAGGGGCCACCCGCACCCTCGCGCAGGCGTTGCGGGTGCTCCGGTCAACGGCCTGAACCGGACTTGCCGGCGCTTGACGACCACTGGGGGCCGTCGCCGCCGGGCGTTCAGCTTTGGAACCAGGCGCGAGCCAGGCGAGCGACCTGCTCCAACGTCCCGGGCTCCTCGAACAGATGGGTTGCGCCGGCAACGACCTCGAGACGTGCCTCGCCCGCCAGCTCCCGCAGCGCCCGCCGATTGAGGTCGAGGACGACGGGGTCGCGTGCCCCCACGATCAGCAGCGTGGGTTGGCGGACCGAACGGAGTGCCGGGCCGGCGAGGTCGGGCCTGCCACCCCGCGACACGACCGCGTCGACCGAGCCGGGGCGCGCCGCTGCCGTCGCAAGGGCGGCCGCCGCACCGGTGCTCGCACCGAAGAGGTCGATGCCCGCTCCCGCGGTGACGTCGTGCTCGAGGAGCCAGTCGACCATTGCGGTGAGCCTGGTGGCGAGCAGGGCGATGTCGAAGCGGAGCTCCCCGGTGATGGCGTCGGTCCGCTCCTCGGCCGGCGTGAGCAGGTCGACCAGGACCGTGCCCAGGCCAGCGCGCTGCAGTTCGGCCGCCACGTAGGTGTTCCGGGGGCTGTGGCGGCTGCTTCCGCTCCCGTGGGCGAACAGGACCACGCCCCGGGCGGGCACTGGCACCACCACGTCGGCGTCTAGCTCGACGCCGGCGGCGGGGATCCGCAGGTTCTGCTCACTCGCGTCCATGGCCGCTCCGTGGGGCCGACCGCCCCCTGGTGGGACGCGATCGGACGGGCCCCATCAGCATCGCCGCCCCGGGGCGGGGGCGCACGCCCGAGACTGCGTGGTCCACCGCTGGTTTGGCACCGGTGTCACGAACGCAGGGCATGGCGACGCCCACGTCGCTGCCGGGGAAACACGGGAATCCTTCGGTGACCGCGGGATCCCGGTGATCAACCCGCCGCTGGTCGCCCTCGCCCTGGCGATCGCCGTCCTGGTGGCCCTGCTCGTCGTCGTGCTCCTCCGCCGCGACCCGGTGGACGCCGCCCAGGGTCAATCCGTCACCCGCACCCCCGTCGAGCAGTACAGCCTCGTGAACGTCCTCTAGCGCCAACGGCACGCCGGGCAGGTGCCGCATCCATCAGCGCTTCGATCGGTCACGACCGCCACGCGATCCGGGGGTTTCGGACCGGAGCCGGCAGCGCGATCGTCATGACATGACGGGTTCTCACGCCGCGCCCTCGTCCGCGAGCGAGCCCGGGGTCCCCGACACGGTCGATGTCCTCCTCGTCCCGATCGACGGATCGGACTTCTCGCGTGTCGCGGTGCCGATCGCGGCGCGCCTCGCAGCGCGGCTCGGGGCCGAGATTCACCTGTTGAGCGCCGTCGAGTCCGTCGACGAGCTCGAGCGACGCGAGCGGGAGCTCGCCGGCGTCGGCATCCCCGGTCACCGGGTCCGCCGCACCGCCGTGGTCAATCGCGACCCTGCCGAGGCGATCCACGAGGCGCTCCGCAAACTGGACAATGCCGTGGCGTGCATGGCGACCCACGGCCGGGCGCGCTCCGCCGCGCTGCTGGGATCCGTGGCGATCGAGGTGGTGGGGCGCGGCCACGACCCCCTCGTGCTCGTGAGCCCCTACATGGAGCAACCCCGGCGTGCGGCGGGCGTGGTGGCGTGCGTCGACGACAGCCCGGCGTCGTCGTCACTTGTCGCCATGGCCCTCGGGTGGGCGGTCATGCTCGGCGAGGACTGCACCGTGCTCACGGTGGCAGAGGACGCACCCGAGCCCGTGAGCGGTGGCCCCATCCGGCGCCGCTTCGGGCCCGACGGCGACGCCGAGGGATATCTCGCGGCCCTGGTCGAGCCCTTCCGGGACGCCGGTCAGGCCGTCCAGGCCGTGGTCCGCTACGACCCCATCAGCGTCTGGGGCGGCCTGTACCGGTACCTGCTCGACAATCCCGCTGCACTCGTCGTGACCAACACCCGTTCATGGACGGGCCTGCGCCGGCTGGTGTTCGGAAGTGTGGCCGCGACCATCGCCCGGCACAGCCCGTCACCCGTGCTCGTGGTGCCCCGGACGGAAAGAGGTAGCGCAGGATGACCGCCGACTCCCTGGTCGTGGTGTGCCCGAAGTGCGGGCGCAAAAACCGGGTCCCTGCGGCCGCCGGCGGGAAACCCCGGTGCGGCAACTGCCACAATCCCGTGCCCTGGGTCGCTGAGGCCGACGACGGGTCGTTCGCCGAACGCGTGGCGCGTGCCGGGCTCCCGGTGCTGGTCGACCTGTGGGCGCCGTGGTGCGGCCCGTGCCGGGCCGTCAGCCCGGCGCTCGAGAACCTGGCCCGCGACCGTGCCGGCCGCATCAAGCTGGTGAAGGTCAACGTCGACGAGTCACCGGCGACCGCGAGCGGCTTCGGCGTGCAGGGCATACCCACGCTGCTGGTGCTCCACAAGGGAACGGTGGTCGCGCGACAGACGGGCGCCGCGCCCGAGCACGCGCTGCGCCGATGGCTCGACCAGGCGCTCGACACCGTCGCCCAGCAGGCGGGCTGAGGTGCGCGTGTCGCGGCGGCGGCCGTCGGTCCGGCGCCGCCGACATCACAAGGACGCGTGGTCCGTGGCGTCCGCGCCCGGCTGGGGCTCGGTGTAGAGGCGCGTGAGCGCCACCCGGGAGCGGATGCCCAGCTTCCGGAACATCTGGCGCAGGTTGAAGTCCCAACGGTGCGACGTGTCATGGCGGACCGCTTTTCTCGCCCGCCCAGGCTGGTGGGGCACCCACCGCTACCCTTTTCACATCGGGGCGAAGCCGCGCCGCCACCGATCGTCACGCATTTGGGTCACATCCACGCGATCGCGTGATGTTGGTGTGGTTGGACCCGAGGCAATATCGGCGTCCACGGCGTGCAGCCGGTGGTCCTGTCGCCAGAGCCCGGCTCGGGGGGCGAGACTTGCCTTCCCCCGGCGTCCCCCGGGCGGGCGATGACCGGGCCGCTGACCTGGGCGGTTCCGGCTCCGCGACGGCGTTGTCGCTACTGGCCGGAGATCAGGAACTCGATGCCGCCCTGGTCGCCGACCTGCGCGTCCAGGACCTTGTCGTCGAGGATCACCGCAGCCTGGGGGTCGAGGAATACGCGGGCGCCCTCCTTCTCGACGACCTGGTCACCCTCCTGGGGCCCGGCGGCGGCCGCGACCGTCAGGCGGCTGCTCTCAGCACCGGCCGCGACCCGCAGGCCGGCATCGTCGGGCGACTCGGGACGTTCGGCGATCGACCGGATCACCGAGGTGGCACTATCCGTCAAGTCGAGCATGACGCTCCTTTTTTGGGGGTCGACACGCCCTACCCGTCGCCCAGGGCGCCCAACCAGAAAGCTGCCGGCCCGGCGGCGTGGGGCGGTTCAGGCCGGGCGCCGCCGGCGCAGCATGCTGCGATAACGGATGTTCTCGGCCATGACGCGGCGGTTGAACGCCCGGATCAGCTCGTCGCGCTCCTTGGCCATCTCGGCGGCCGTGATCTCGGAACGGCTGAAGCGCTGGTAGGACTCGTCCAGTCGCCGGTCGAGCTCGGCCTCGGCTCGGCGCAGCTTTTCCAGGGTGCCCACTCGCCGGTGGTGCGACGGCCGTGTCGCCGCCGGCGACGACCCGACGACGGGCGAGTCGTCCAGCCGGTTCGCGGCCACCTCTCCCTGAGGCACGACGGCCTCGGCACGAACGAACTGGTCCGCGGCCTTGTTGACCGCGACCCGCACGAGCCTGACCGGCTCGACGCATCGACGCTGGCACTCGTCGGCCGTGCAGTAGTCGTAGCCGAGCTTGACCCGGCGGGGATCGACGGGAGTTCCGCAGATGCGGCAGTCCAATGACGGCAGCCCTCCGACAACACCGTGGCAACAGAGCAGGTCAGCTTATCGGTTTCCCGACGAAACTGACGGAGACGAGACCACGGCGACGGTGAGCTCCCGCCGCCCGCGACCCCGCCTGCGTCAGGCGGTTCGCCGGTACACGGCGACGGCCAGCGGTGCGAACACGGCGACGATGCCGACGCTCCACGCCAGCGACCCCACCACCCTGGCGGGATCGTGGAACTGGCCGCCGAGCATGAGCGACCTCACGGCATCGACGGCGACGCTCACCGGCTGGTACTTCGCGAAGGGCTGCATCCACCCGGGCATCGTGTCGATCGCCACGAACGCGGACGAGACGAAGACCAGGGGCGCCAGCACGGGGAACGAGGCCGCCTGGGCCGTCTCGGCGTTCGGCGCCGACAGCCCGATGATGGCGAAGATCCACGTGAGCGAGAAGCCGAAGAGGAGGATCACCGCCACCCCGGCGAGGAGGCCGAACACGCCGGTCTCCACGCGGAACCCCACCGCGTACCCGACCGCCAGCATCAGCGCGACGACGAAGACGTTGCGCGCGAGGTCGGCGAGGGTGCGGCCGGCGAGGACGGCGGAACGGGCCATCGGCAACGAACGAAAGCGTTCAATGAGGCCCTTGTGCAGGTCCTCGGCCAGGCCGATGCCGGTCTGTATCGCGCCGAACGTCACGGTCTGGGCGAAGATCCCGGGCATGAGGTAGTTGACGTAGTCGACGCCGGGTATCTGGATCGCCCCGCCGAACACGTAGCGGAACATCAAGACGAAGATCACGGGCTGGATCGTCGAGAAGACCAGCAGCTGCGGTGTCCGACGTAGCGTCACCAGGTTCCGCCACGCGATGGCCTTGGTGTCCGAAACCGCCCATCCCAGCGCGCTGCGCCGCGGGCGGTCGATCGGGGTGGTGACCGCGGTGACCGTCACGCGGCCCCCCTGCGCTCGCGCGCTCCGGCGGTGCCGTCGCCGGAGGGCGGTCCCTCGGCGACGTGACCCGTGAGCGCCAGGAAGACGTCGTCCAGCGTCGGCTCCCGGAGCGTCATCGACACCGGGTCCAACCCCTCGCTGTCGAGCGTGCGCACGACCTCGACCGCGGCGTGCGAACCGTCCTTCACCTTGAGCTCGACGGTGTGCCCGTCGGTCTCGACGTCGCACAGCCCATGGGTTGCCAGCGCCGACCGGGCCCTCTGGGCGTTGGCGGGATCGGCGAGGTCGATCTCGATGATGGTTGCGCCGACGGTGCCCTTGAGCTCCGACGCGGTGCCACGGGCGATCACCCGACCCTGGTCGATGACGACGATGTGGTCGGCGAGCCGGTCCGCCTCCTCGAGGTACTGCGTCGTCAGCAACACCGTCGTCCCCTCACTCACGAGCTGGGCGATGACGCTCCAGAGGTCGGTCCGGCTGCCGGGATCGAGGCCCGTCGTGGGCTCGTCCAGGAACAGCACCGGCGGGCGATGGACCAGCGCAGCGGCGACGTCGAGCCGGCGCCGCATCCCGCCTGAGTAGGTGCGCACCGGGCGGCGCGCCGCATCGACGAGGTCGAACGTCGCCAGCAGCTCGTCGGCGCGGCGCCGGGCCGCAGCCTCCGACAGGTGGGTCAGCAGGCCCATGAGCCGCAGGTTCTCGTGGCCAGTGAGGTTCTCGTCCACCGCGGCGTACTGGCCGGCGAGGCCGATGTGCTCGCGTACGGCCTGCGGCTCGCGGTCGACTCGGATGCCGAGCACCTCGGCGTGGCCGCCGTCGGGGCGCAGGATCGTCGTGAGGATGCGGACCGCGGTCGTCTTGCCTGCGCCGTTCGGGCCGAGGAGCCCGAGGACCGTGCCCGTCGGTGCCGCGAAGTCGACGCCGGCGAGGGCGACGACCTCGCCAAAGCGCTTCTGCAGGTTCTCGGCGAGGATTCCGTCTTGGTCCATGGGGTTCAGGCTCGCGCGATCCGGCATCGGAGCACGGCCGGCGCCGCAGGCACCGGGCGCCGCGGGGATCTCCTGATCGCGTGGGTTTCGGGTGCGGCACCTGGTTCTCGACGTACCGACGTCGAGAGCCAGGTGCCGCTGAAGGGGACAGAGGTCAGCTACGTGTCGTCGCTGAACGTCCCTCCGAAGATGTCCGAGTTCCCGAACGTCGGCGCGCATTGGTTGTTCGGCCCGGGTCGTAGCGCGTCGGAGTGCGACTCTGGCAGCTCGGCCGCCGAGTCCCGCTCCTCCGGCTCATCTCCGACGACCGGCTCGGCGCCACCGGCGAGGACGTCCTCCACGAACGCCTGCCGGTAGGCGTTGATCGCCGGGCAGACCGTGCCATTGCGCATGTCGTTCCAGACGGCGGAGCCGAAGTCCCGCGTGGCGACGGCGTAGTTGTAGTCGCCCAGGAACTCAGAGGTGAGGCCGTTGGCGCTCGACGCCCGGCCATCGCCGACGGCGCCGCGGAGTTGTGTCGTCCACGGCCCGATCGCGCCGGTGGTCGCGTTCACCTCGGCGTGGCGCACCACGCCCAGCACCCGCCGGGACGACGTTGTGTCGTTCCGCCACGGGTCGAGCCAGGCGTTGTAGACCAGCCACGCGTCGGTGCCGTCGGGAGAGATGGCGATGGCCGGGAAGTTCGCGCGGTCGGTGCCGTCGTTGGCGTTGATCGGCGCCGAGTAGCTGTCACCACCGTTGGTGGAGCTCACGACGAAGGCCCGCTCGTTGTTGGTGCCGGCCCGGTCGTCCGACCAGGTGATCAGGATCTGGTCGGTGGCGTCGCCGCCGGATGGTGCCCCGTTGGCGATGTCGATGCTCGGGAAGGTGTTCGTCCGAGCGCCGGCGATGCCGTCGATGGTGAACCGGCCCTGGGCGGGATCGAACTGGCCGATGCCCGCGACGGGCTGGACGATCGCCCGCGGGCGCTCGAAGTTGGCGCCGCCATCGAAGGAGCGCGCCTGGAAGAACACGCCTTGGCGGGTTCGGATGTCGGTTCCGACCCAGACCACGTACACCACGCCCTCGCTGTCGGTGCGGACGGCGCAGCCCTGGCGCCCACCGGTCTGGTTGGTGTTCGTCGCCGCGGTGAGCTGGCGGGTCCGCCACGTGTCACCGCCGTCCGTGGAACGGGCGAAAAGCACCGGCTCGGATCCGGCGGTGGCGCGGAAGCCCACATTGCAGACGTAGGCGTTGCCGAAGTGGGGGCTCGACTCGGCATTGTCGGCCCAGAGCTGTTCCTTGTCGCTGAACAGTGCCTCGTTCTGACGCGTGACGATGACCGGATCCATCCAGGCGTCGTTGTCGCCGGCGATCGCTCCCGCGATGTCATCGGTACGCGAAACCGCGATGGCGCCCTCGCCAGCGAAACCGTTCCCGCTCGGGAAGTTCGTGGCGATGTTGGCGTAGTACAGGCGCTGGCCGTTGGCCCAAGCGAAGTCGCCCGACGCGTCGGGAACCGGGCCGAACACCACCTCCGGGTCGCCGTTGGAGACCAGGTCGTTCTCGAAGTAGTTGGGCAGCGTGCCTATGGGACCGGCAGGGTCCGGCACGCAGCCAGTGTCGCCGGGCGGTGGCTGTCCCGGTGCGGTGTCCGGCTGGCCGAGGCAGCTCGGTGCGACGCGCGCCGAGAACCCGGTATACGTCGGTTGGGTCCAGGTGCGCCCGGCATCCGTGGAGAACTGGATCCCGGATATGCCGACACCCGGCGTGAACGGGCACGTGCGGTCGTCGCCGGCGTTGCACGCCTCCAGATCGATGTTGTCGTTGGCGCCCGCCGCCATGATGTTGGGCTGGACCGGGTTGACGGCCAGGCCGGGCTCGTTCTGCTTGTTCTGCGAGAACAGCGCGTCGTTGCTGCCTACCGTCACCTCCGTCGAACCGCCGGGCGTCAGCGGGGCGGCAGCCGCAAGCGCGGCCAGGAGGAGGATCGTGGTGAGCGCGGCGACCGCGGCGCCAGTGAGACGGGTCAAACGCATGACACCCCCTGTGCATCGTTGCATTGGATGTGTGGGCGGGGCCGCCGGTCAGTCAGCCATCCGAAAGAAGGATCGCCGAGGGGGCCCTGGCGCTCGTGACCATTCCCGATCGGCGCGGCCACCAATCGGGATCGCGAGCGTGCCGCAGGTCGACTGCGCTGACCTGCGCTAAGGCGTCGGGTAGTCCGCGATGTAGACGGGGGCTCCGATCCTGGTCGTGTCGGCCGCATCGCCCACACCGTTGACGACGTGGTCGATGGTGCCGGCACTGAGGTTGACCGTCATGACGTGGTGGAGCCTGACGCCCGGCACCTCGGGCACCTCGAAGCCGTTCTCCGTGTGGATCGACGGGTTGTTCCGGTTGAAGACGTAAACCCCGCCGCCGTGGAGCGTGTGGGTCCGCACCCCATCACCGACCTTGTAGCCGGCCCAACCGTCGACCGCGCCGTTCATCCACTCGGCCTGGGTGGGCGGGTCGTACGGCAGCTCGTTCTGATACAGGATCGTGGCGCCGTCGTCGCCGTTCCACACGGTGTTGTACTGCTGGAAGTGCTCCACGAACAGGCCGTTCGCGGTCACGTGGTCCCCATTCACGACCACGCCGTTGCGGCCGAGGTTGGTGTTCCACCGTTCGGTGTCGTTGAGGCCCTCGACGCCGTGGTCGGCCCGCCAGACCCACGTGTGGTCGATCAGCACGTGGTCAGTGTTGACCTGGAGCGCGATGCGAGCTTTCCCGACGTGCGGTCCGCCGACGCGGAAGTACACGTCCGACAGCGTGGTCGGGTTTTGTGCCGAGCTCCCGCTCGTGCCGTGCCCGCTGCCCACTCTCAGCAGGACCGGCGACTCCTCGGTGCCGGCGTCAACCGTCACGCCCGCGACGATGACGCCGGGCACGTCGGCGATGTCGAGTGGGGTCGACCCGTCGACAGCCGTGAGCGTGGCGTGACCGAGCCCGAGGACCACTGTGTCGGGGCGCTTGATCTTGATGCTGCGTGCAATGTCGTAGACCCCGGGCGTGAGCAGCAGGTGCTTGCCGCTGGCGAGCTGGTCGTTGATCACTTTCACGGAGTCCGACGGCGTCGCGACGAAGAAGTCGCCGATCGGCAGCGTGCGTCCCGGCGCCTCACCCGATGCCCACGTCGTGCCGCTGGTGTCCGTCCGGGCGGCGGGCACGCGGACGTTGTAGGCGCCGTCGTCGTCGATGAACAGGTAAGGCTTCTCCCGGCTCACCGGCGTCGTGCCGAGCGTCGTGTAGGGCGGGTCCGGGAAGCCGGCATCACTGGGCGCGCCGACGACACCCGAGAACACCTGGTTCCACACGCCGTTGGTCCAACCGCCGATCTCGCTGTTGCGGGTCAGCCACTGCTGCTGCGAGCCGTTGAGCGTGTTCGGCAGCCTCGAGTCCGAAATGAAGCCGCCGCTCGCGAACTGCGGACCGGCGGTGCAGTAGTCCATCAGGGACAGGGTGTTGCCGCTGATGGCCACGCGGCGCATGGACGCCGCCTGGGAGACCGCCCAGAAGTTCGCCGACGCGCGGCAGCCGTCCTGGCCAAGTGAGTTGACGTTGATCGACAGGTTGGAGAGCGTCCGCCAGAAGTTGACGAGCGCCACGCAGTTGTCGGGTGCGAGGCAGCGGTTGTAGACCTCCACCTTCCCGTTGATGACCACGTCGGTCGGTGAGGCGCCCAGGCCGGCGATCTCGGTGTAGTAGCCAACCTTGATCTGCAGCGGGTGCTCGTCGGTGCCGTACGTGCCCGGCTTGAACAGGTACGCGAACCGGTCGGTGCCCATCTCGTTGTCGACCTGGGCGGCGTGGGTGGCATCGAGCGTCGCCTGTATCTCGCTCACCGGCATGCTGGGATCGAAGACGGTGACGTGGATCCCGAGGTCGGGGTTGGCGTCGGCCGTTTGGGGCCCGGCGCCGGCCGTCCCCGTCAGCGAGACGGTGGCCGCGACCACCACGCCGATCGCGGTGGCGATGACCTGGCTGGGACGATGGATGATCATGCGCTCGTCGTTCCTCTCTGCGGGTCCGGCGCGGTGCGGTAACGACACGGTCGAGAGAGCGCTCCCCCCTCCCTCTGCGTCCTGCCCGCGGGCAGGGCGAGCGGATGGACGTAACGTACATCGCCCGCTCGCACGCCGGAATGGGTGTGCGACCACCGCAGAGCGGCGCGGTCAGACTCTCGGGGGTGGATGGGATCGAGGTCGGCCTCGCCGCCGTGCTGGTGTTGGTGGCCATCCTCAATGCGCTGGCCAGCCGGATCGGCATCCCGTACCCGATCGTGCTGGTGCTGGGCGGTCTGGCGCTGGGCGTCGTGCCTGGCATGCCACAGGTCGAGCTCGATCCCGACCTGGTGCTGCTCGTCTTCCTGCCGCCGTTGCTGTACGCGGCGGCGTTCTTCTCGGAGATCCGGACGCTGCGGGGCTATGCCCGCGCCCTGTCGCTCACGTCGGTCGGGCTCGTGCTCGCCACGACGGTGCTGGTGGCGGTGCCGGGCCACCTGGTGCTCGACCTGCCATGGCCGATGGCGTTTGCGCTGGGTGCGATCGTCTCGCCCACCGACCCGGTGGCGGCGACGGCCATCATGCGCCGGCTGGGCGCCCCTCACCGCATCGTCAACCTGGTGGAGGGCGAGAGCCTGGTGAACGACGCCGCCGCCCTGATCGCGTACCGGGTCGCCGTCGCCGCCGCAGTCGGCGGGGCGTTCTCGCTGCTGGGCGCCGGGCTCGAGTTCGTGTTGGCTGGCGTCGGCGGCGTGGCCCTGGGGCTGGCGACCGGCTACGTGATCGCGGAGATCCGCCGGCGCCTCGACGATCCGCCGACCGAGATCACGATCGCCTTGCTCACGGGGTACATCGCCTTCCTGCCCGCCGAGGAGCTCCACCTGTCAGCGGTCCTGGCGGTCGTGACCGCCGGGCTGTACCTCGGCTGGCGATCGCCGGAGCTGGCGTCACCACCCACCCGCCTCCAGGCATTCGCCGTGTGGGACGTGGTCACGTTCCTGCTCAACGCCACGCTCTTCGTGCTCATCGGGCTGCAGCTGCCGGTGGTGGTCGACGCGCTCACAGCGGAGTCGCCGGCGAAGCTCGCGGGGTACGCCGCGATCGTGTGCGGCGCCGTGATCGGCGGACGCTTCCTCTGGCTGTTCACCGTCCCGTACATCGTCCGGGCGCTCGATCGGCGTCCCCGGCAGCGGGAGCGCCGGGTAGGCGCCGCCGAGCGGGTCGTGGTTGCCTGGAGCGGCCTGCGCGGGGCCGTGTCGCTGGCCACGGCGCTGGCACTGCCCCTCGAGACCGATGCCGGCGATCCCCTGCCGGGTCGCGACCTGATCGTGTTCGTCACGTTCGCGGTCGTGCTGGTCACCGTCGTCGGTCAGGGATTGACGCTGCCGACGCTGATCCGGCGCCTCCATGTGGTGGCCGACGGCCGCGAGGACGAGCGCGAGGAGCTGCACGCCCGGCTGGAGGCGGGCAAGGCGGCGCTGACGGAGCTCGAGGTGATGGCGACGGAGGGCTGGGCCGGTGACGAGGCGCTCGATCGCGCCCGCCAGTACTACGAGCAACGCACCAGGCGGTTCGCAGCCCGCGCCGGCAAGATCGAGGACGAGGGCTACGAGGACGCGTCGCAGGTCCGCGAGCAGGTCTTGCGGCGGCTCTACCGAGCCGAGCGGCGGACGATCGTCGAGCTCCGCAACACGGGCGGCATCAGCAACGACGTGATGCACCGCCTGGAGCGCGAGCTCGACCTCGAGGAGTCCTACCTGGAGCACTAGCACCAGCGGGCGCTGGGGGGTTGTACCGGAGGCACCGCCGATACCCTTCCGGCCTATGCGCATCGTCATCGCCGGTGGCCACGGCCAGGTGGCCCTGCGGCTCGAGCGCCTGCTGACGGACGCTGGTCACACGGCCGTGGGCATCGTGCGGAATCCCGGCCAGGGGGACGACCTGCGCTCCGCCGGCGCCGAGGCCCTGATCTGCGATCTCGAGGAGACTGACGTCGGAACGGTGGCCGGTCACCTCGACGGCGCCGACGCGGTGGTGTTCGCCGCGGGCGCCGGCCCGGGCAGCGGCATCCCTCGCAAGACGACCGTTGACCGCAACGCCTCCGTGTTGACGGCCGACGCCGCCGAACGGGCCGGCGTCCGGCGGTTCGTGCAGATCTCGTCGATGGGCGCGGGCGCCCCGCCCCGAGCGGGCACCGACGAGACGTTCGCCGCCTACCTCCGCGCCAAGACCGAGGCCGAGGACGATCTGCGCCGCCGGGACCTGGACTGGACGGTGCTACGCCCCGGCGGGCTCACCAACGCGCCTGGCACCGGTCGGGTACGGCTGGCGGACTCCGTCCCCCGGGGCCAGATCAGCCGCGACGACGTCGCCGCCGTTGTCGCTGCCTTGGTCACCGGCGGGGCGGGCATCGGCCGGACGCTGGAGCTCGTCGCCGGAGACGTCCCGATCGCGCAGGCGATCATGCAGGTGTAGATCGGCGCCCACGGTTCGGCGGTGAACCGAGAACGTGCGAGTGCGACGCGCTCGACCCTGAACGCATCTCGAACGCGGCGACCGCAGGTCCGACGATCCACGCGACGCCGGGGTCCCAGAGGCCGTTCGGTCCCACCAGTTCGGCCTCCAGGGCCTGGTAGCCGACGGAATCGACGCGGGCGACGTCGCCGGTGTCGATCACGATGGTCGCCTCGTGGCGGGGGCGACGGTCACCCTCCCCCACCAGCCGGGCCGAACGCCGTGTGCCGGCCATGTCGCGAGCGAGCGCCATGGCCTCGCCGAGGCGCGGGGCAGTGGCCCGGTCGAGGGCTCCGGAGATGCTCAGCTCGACGACGTTGCCACGCCGTCGGATCGCGACGTCCAGCACACCTGGCATCCGGCCGGGAGCAGACGCGGTGGACGTGGGACCGGCGGGGCTGGTCGCCTCGCGCCGGACACCGCGGACGGCCGACATGCCGCCCGACGGAAGCGGGTCAGCGGGCCGCGTGCGCATGGTTGTCGACCGGTGCGATGTGCCTGGTTGCCACCGGCGCCGCCGTCATCTTTCGCTTGGTCATCATGCACGCCACCATGACGAAGCTGCGCTGAGAGACCGCTGAGACCACCCCGCCCCTGAGGACTTCTCTCAGTTGCGGACGATGTCGCTAGCGGGGCGGCTCCACTAGCGTCGGAGCGTGCTCGCGCACGTGATCGGGACGAGAGGCTCGGGGCCGTCCGCACCCGAACGCGACCTCGTCATCGAGCATCGCGAAGCGCTCATCTTCATGATCTGCGAGGCCGCCGAGATGGAGCACGCACTGATGTGCGAGTACCTCTTCGCGGCGTTCAGCCTCAAGGAGCGCGCGGCCGAGGGTCTGACGCCAGCGCAGATGGAGGCCGTCGACCGCTGGAGGAAGACCGTCCTCGGCGTGGCCGCCCAGGAGATGCTCCACCTGGCACTGACGGCGAACATGCTCACCGCCCTCGGTGCCTCGCCGCACCTGTCGAGGCCGAACCTCCCGCAGCCCGCCCGCCACTACCCACCGGGCGTGCGGCTCGCACTCCTGCCGTTCGGCGAGCAGGCACTACGTCACTTCATGTTCCTCGAGCGTCCCGAGGGCATGGCGCTGGACGACGCCGAAGGGCTCGACGCCGTCGACGACGCATCGCCGCTGATGACCGAGGACGACATCGTGCCCCGGCTCCAGGACTTCGCCACGGTCGGGCACCTGTACCGGTCGATCGAGTCCGGGTTCGGCCACCTCGTCGACAAGCTCGGCGAGGAGGGTCTCTTCGTCGGCCCCCCACAGGCGCAGATCACGGAGGCGAACTTCGCCTGGCCTCAGCTCGTCTCCGTGACCGACCTGGCGAGCGCGACCGCCGCGATCGAGGCGATCGTCGAACAGGGGGAGGGACCGCGGGGCGACTGGCGTGATGCCCACTTCGGTCGGTTCAAGCGCATCCTGGACGAGTACGTGGCCATGCGGGCTGCGGACCCGACGTTCGAACCCGCCCGGCCCGTCGTCGCGGCCCGTGTGCGCCGCGGCGAAGGCGAGGCCGAAGGTGCCCTCATCGGCGAGCCGCTGACGGCCAAGGCGGCGGACCTGTTCAACGTGACCTACGAGGTGTTGCTGCAGGTGCTCTACCGCCTGCTCTCGCGCATCGACGAGTCCGATTCGGAGACCGCCGTCCTCGCCGACGTCGCCGTGGGCCTCATGTACGACGCCATCGAGCCACTCGGCCGCATGCTCGGGACCATGCCGGTCGGGCCCGAACACCCCGGCGCGACCGCGGGCGCGCCCTTCGAGCTCTTCTACCAACCGGACTACCTCCTGCCCCACCACCGTGCGGCCTGGCTGCTGTTCGCCGAGCGCCTCGAGGAGGCGGCATCGTTCGCAGACCGGCTGTCGGCGGTGGTCGAGCCGGTGGGCGCGATATCGCTCGCCCTGACCGGCCACGCACAACGACTCAGGTCGTCCGTCTAGCGAGCGGACGATTCGACGTCGCCCGTGCCGGAGACCCGAGGACCGGTGCGTTCGAGCGGCCCGGCAGGTCATAGGACCAACACGACCGACTGGAGCGCGGCGTGGTTGAGCCCTTCGAGAAATCGGCGGACGCGACAAGCGGCTTGCGGCCTCTCGCTGGCCCGTGCACGGGCGTCGTCGTGATCGACGGCCCGTTGTCGCCAGAGAGGATCGCGACATTGTGCAGCGAGGCCCGCCGCCTGCTCGCGTCCGGCGGGGCCGACATCGTCGTGTGCGACGTGGGGGCGATGGTCGAGCCCGATGTCATGGTCGTCGAGGCCCTGGCCCGCCTCCAGCTCACCGCACGGCGGGCTGGGGGGTCGATCGAGGTGTGGCAGGCGTCCGGCGGGCTGCGGGACCTGCTCGCCCTCGTCGGTTTCTGTGACGTCGTCGCGTTGTGCGACAACTCACCAGTCGGGTCGCGCCGGCAGCTCGAAGAGAGGGAACAGCCTCGCGTCGAGGAAGGCGTGGATGGCGGTGATCCGACCGGCTGAGACCTCGACGATCTGCAGGTGGAATGGCTCGAAGGGGCCGCCGGCATCGCTCGCCTGGTAGACGCCGAACGCCGGTGATCCATTGGCCGACGTCGGTAGCACTCGGAGCACGGGATGCCTGCGCTGGAACCACTGCCTGATGGTGGCCGCTCCCTGCAACCACAGTTCGTGGGGCGGCATCGCCAGCATCGC
>JBKOUY010000049.1:0-24374 GCA_046723645.1 Actinomycetota bacterium
CTCGCTGCCGGGCAGCCCGTCGTCGGTCTCCGCGGTGGAGTAGCGCGAGATGAAGCCGTCGTGCCGGAGGCCGTCGCGCACGGCGTCTATTGTGCCGGTGACGCGGGGGTCGGATCCCGGAAGGAAGCCGACGAGGACGACCGCGAGCGCGGCGGCGTCGAGCTCCTTCGAGCCGTAGTACTGGGTGAACGTGCCCCGGTCGGCGTCGTAGCCCTTTTCGCACACCTCATCGTGGATCTCCTGGCGAACCTGCCTCCACCGGTCGAGCGGCGCCTCCATCCCGAAGCGTTCGGCGAGCGCGATGGCGCGGTCGAACACCACCCACGCCATCACCTTGGACTGGGTGTAGTGGCGGCGGGGGCCGCGCGCCTCCCAGATGCCATCGTCCGGCTCGCGCCAGATCCGCGCGACGTGCTCGACGAAGGCGCGGACGCGCGGCCAGTTCTTCGGGTCGAGCTGGCCGAGCCTCTCCGCCCCGATGGACGCGACGCCGATGACCTCCCCGTAGACGTCGAGCTGGAACTGCCCGGAGGCGGCGTTCCCCACCCGCACCGGCCTCGAGCCCTCGTAGCCGGGCAGCCAATCGAGTTCGAACTCGTCCAACCGGCGTTCGCCTCCGACGCCGTACATGATCTGCAGGTTCGCCGGGTCCCCGGTGCCGGCCCGATACGCGAAGTCGCGGAACGCCAGCGCCTCGTCGGTGTAGCCGCCGAGCAGCAGCGCGTTGAGCGTCAGGACCGAGTCGCGCAGCCAGCAGTAGCGGTAGTCCCAGTTGCGGACGCCACCGAGATCCTCCGGCAGCGAGGTGGTCGGCGCCGCCACAACCGCGCCGGTGGTCTCGTCGGTCATCGCCTTGAGGGCGATCAGCGACGTCAGGACGGCGTCGCGGTACTCGCCGTCATAGGTGCAGCGCTCCGACCACTCGCGCCAGTACGCTTCGGTCCGAGCCAGCGCCGAGTCCGCGTCCTCCACGGGCGGCGCCTCCTCATAGGACGGGTACCAGCTGAGCACGAAGCGCTGGCGGGCGCCCTCGGCCGCGGTGAACTCCGCGGTCGTGGCGTCCCGGTCCACCTTCAGCTCGAGCGCCGTGCTGAGGTGGAAGGCGTCGGGCCCCGACTGGACGCGGACCCCGTCGACCATGCGATCGACCCACGGCACCACCGCCCCGTAGTCGGGTCGGAGGGCAAGCTGCATGCGCATCGGCACCCGGCCCGTCAGCCCGTCCACAATGCGCATGACCTGGGGTGCCCGGCCGCCGCGGCGCGGCATGAAGTCCGTCACCCGGACCGTTCCGTCCGCGGTCTCGAAGTCGGTCTCCAGCACGAGCGTGCCGGGCCGGTAGCGGCGTGAGGTGCCGATGACGTCGCCGGCCGGTGCCAGGAACCAGCGTCCGTGGCTCTCGTCGCCCAGGAGCGCAGTGAAGCACGACGGCGAATCGAAGCGCGGCAGGCAGAGCCAGTCGATCGAGCCGTTCCGGCCGACCAGCGCCGCGGACTGCAGGTCGCCGATCAGCCCGTAGTCCTCGATTCTCATGGCAACACCATCACTGTCGACCTCCGATGGGGGAGCAACGTTGTCGACCCTGCGGGTCTCAGGGCAAATAGGCACCGATCGCCAGGACGAAGACCGTGAACACGGCCAGGATCGCCAAGAGCGGCCAGACGAACCGAAGGTACTTGCCGCATCGGTGGACCATGACCATACGCGGCCTGCCGACCTCGGAGTGCACACCGAGCTCGCTCATGACACGTCCTGCCTCGCCATCCCGGCACCCTCGGGCACGATAGACGTGCCGGCGTTGCCCTCCACGATCTCTTCGATGTGCTCGAGCGAGCCGATCGCGGCGCGATGTCCGGTCGACTCCACGAATCGCATGGCGGCGTCGACCTTCGGCGCCATGGACCCGGCCGCAAACGCCTGGCTGCGCAGCTCACCCGGGGTCACGCGCTCGAGGCGCCGCTGGTCCGGTGTTCCCCAACCGGCGTAGACGCCGTCGACGTCCGTGGCCATCACGAACAGGTCGGCATCGAGGTCTCGGGCCAGGAGCGCGCTCGCCAGGTCCTTGTCGATGACCGCCTCGACACCGCCGAGAATCCGGTGCTGGCCGGGTACCCATGCGGTCGGGATCCCACCGCCGCCGGCGCAGATGACGAGGACTCCCCGCTCGAGGAGCCATCGGATGGGCCGGAGCTCGAAGATGCGCTTGGGTTCCGGCGATGGGACGACCCGGCGCAGGTGCTCACCGTCGCGCTTGAAGGTCCATCCCCTGTCGGCGGTCAGCGCCGCTGCCTCGTCGTCGGAACAGACTGGGCCCACGAACTTGCTCGGGTCGCCGAATGCGGGATCGTTCGCGTCGACCTCGATCATCGTGAGGAGGGTGGCGAAGGGAACCTCGGGTGGGAGCAGGTTGCCGAGCTCCTGCTCGATCAGGTAACCGATCATCCCTTCCGTCTGCGCGCCGAGGACGTCCAGCGGGTAGGCCTCGACCTCCTTGTAGGCCGCTGCCTGGAGCGCGAGGAGGCCAACCTGTGGGCCGTTGCCGTGGGAGAGCACGAGCTGGTGGCGTTGCGCCACCGGTGCCAGCGACTTCGCCGCGGCCCGCACGTTGGATCGCTGCATCTCCGCGGTCATGCGTTCGCCCCGCTTGAGGAGGGCGTTGCCGCCGAGGGCCACGACGATGCGCACGGCGCTCAGCCCACGAGCGCCGGGAACGCGGGGGCCAGGTCGTCGTAGGGGATGCCGCTCGCCTCGTGCATGGACATCCGTGCTAGCACGCGTGCCCGATCGGCCACGGCTTCCTTGTGGCCGAGCCGCGAGCCCGACGGTCGCCGTCACATGGACCCGGTGACCCGCACCACCCGCGACAGGGTGGTCCTCGACGACCCCTTGTGGGGTGATGATCGCCCCACGAGCGCGATCGGGGAGGAGTCTGGCGAGCCGGTGACTGACGCAAGGGAGCCTCCGGACCCGACCGACGAGGTCGCGACCGACCTCGTCCAGTACGTGGTTATCGTGGTGCCGGACCAGGCCGCCCTGGCCACCGTCGCACCGGCGCTCGCCGAGCTCGTGGAGACGGGCAAGATCCGCATCCTCGACTTGGTCGTTCTGGAGAGGGACCGCGAGGGCGCCGTGACCGTACTCGAGTTCGAGGCCGTCGAGAGCATCGCCGACCTGCGGGACGTGGAGGGCGAGCTTGGGGCGATGCTCAGCGACAACGACATCGCCCTGGCGTCCCACGCTTTGCGGCCGGGGACGACGGGTATCGTCCTCGTCACCGAGGATCGGTGGGCTGCGCCACTCTCGGCGGCGGCACGGCGGGCCGGAGGCCTGATCGTCGCCGGCGAGCGCATCCCGCCGTCGAGAGTGGAAGAGGTGCTCGCGCAGCCGGCCGAGGACGAGCAGGGAGGCGCTTGAGCATGCGACGCCGCCGGACGCACCGCCGTCACGAGGGCGACCTTCTGGCCCGGCCGCCCGTCGGGAGCCGCGAGCTCGAGGGTGGCGTGGCGGCGCTCATCGTCGATCCGATCGAGCAGGTCGAGGAGCTGGCGGACCTCCGCCGTCGGGGGTTGCTCACCAGCGAGGAGTTCGAGCGCCAGAAGACCAGGGTGTGGGACGCGGGCTACTGAGCGCTCAGCTGCGGGGCGGCCCGCCGAGCGACATGCGCCGCGCCACGTCGGCGGCCTCGGCCCGTGAGTTGACGCCCAGCTTCCGGTAGATCGCCTTGAGGTGGAACTTCAGCGTGTTGATCGAGACGTAGAGCTCGTCGGCGATCTCGCGAACGGTCAGCCGGCTCGCGAGGAAGCGCAGGACGTCGCGTTCTCGCTCGGTCAAGGGTTCGACGAGATCGGGCCAGGCCCCCGGCGACCGGCTGGTGCCTTCCGCCGTCGCCCGCCGCAGACGGTCCAACCACTGGGGCGGCACCCGCCACGCTGAACGCTCGATGATCTCGACCATGTCGGCACCCTCGGAGGCCACGGTCTGCAGGAGGCCGTTGGCCGTGGCCAGCTCGGCGGCGGTGATGACGTGCTTCATGCACCCGTCGCGGTCCGCCACGGCGCGGGCGCGCACCAGCTCGAGCACGACGTCGTGGCGTGCGCAGCGGGGACGTGCCTCGTCCAGTGCTGCGAGCGCGTCGGTCGGGTTCCCAACGGCCAGCTGAACTCGAGCGGCGCCGATCCCGCGCCAGAAGGGATCCGCGATCTGGTCGGACCAGCGTCGGGCGTCGTCGAGCTCGCCGGCCAGCAGCGCCAGTTGCAGCCCGACCCGGGCCAGCCAGTCACGTCCCCCTTGTCCAAAGGACTCGGCCTCGATCAACGCCTCGGCCCGGCCGAACACGGCCCGGGCGGCCTCGACGTCTGCCTCGTCGAGGCGCAACTGCGCGAGCTCCAAGGTTGCCAGGATCCGGCAGTAGAGCAGCGTCCCCGCCGGCGCGTCGGCGAGGGCAGCGAGCAGGGGGAGGGCACGCTCGCGATCGCCGAGCTCGCGGTGCGCCACGGCCTCGGCGAGCAGCAGCTCGGTCCTGAGTATCGACAGGTTGGTGATCTCCGCGGCATGGCGCACGCCGGCGGCGACGCGCAGCGCGTCGGCCGGCCGGCCGGCGAGCGCCTCGCCCAGCGCCCGGGTGCCCTCGAACGACAGCCGGCGCTCAGGATCGCGGCTCAGCGCCAGGTCGGCCTCGCGCACGTCGTCGCCGGTGTCGTTCCAGCACTCCAACAGCGCCCAGGCGCGCCCGACCATGTTCCAGCCGAACCGACCCAACGGGTCGCTCCACCACCCCTCGCCCAGGGTGCGCATCGCCCGCTCGGCCAGCTCCTTGCCCTCGAGCCAGTTTCCGCTGAGGGTCGCCGCTATCGACCGGAGCATCGTCAAGCGTGCCTGGAGGGTCTCGTCCGGCGGCGATCGGTCGGACCACCACGTCGCCTGCTCGACGAGCTCGAGGAAGCGGCGTCGATCGACGAACAGGTGGCACCAGGCGAACTCGAGCATGGCCTCGATTCCGGAGCCGGCGAGCCCGGGCGGCAGCGCCGCGATCGTGCGGTTGATCGTGGTCTCGCGTCCGTTGTCGTAGAGCTCGGCGTGCTTCATCGCGAGCAGCCGCAGCGCATCCCGCCCTCGCCCGGCCAGGAGCCAGTGCTCCAGTGCCGCCGGCACCTCCCCGGCGTCCTCGAACCAGCGCGCAGCTCGTGCGTGCTGCTCGACGAGCCGGACGGGTGACCGCCTCCCGAGCTCGGCGAGCAGCGCGGAGCGGACGAGGGAGTGCACGGAGAACCACCCCTCAGTGCCGAGGCGGGTGACGAAGAGGCCGCGCGCCTCGGCGCGGGCGAGGAGGTCGCCGGCATCGTCGCGGCCGGTGAGCGCCCGGGCCAGGCTCGGGTCGATCACGTCGGCCACTGCGACGGCACGCAGCGCGTCGACAAGCTCGTTGTCCTCGGCGGCGAGGACCTCGCGCCACACGTAGTCGTCGACCAGGAGATCACCCCGGACCGCCGCGTTGTCCAGCGGCTGATGGGCCTGGTTGGAACGCGCCGCGAGCGCAGCCAGCTGGAGGCTCGCGGCCCATCCCGCGGCATGGGTTGCTGCGGCGTCGAGCTCGCCCTCCGGCAGCGCAGGGACCAGCCGGGACAGCATGTCGCGCGCTTCCTCGTGCGAGAACCTCAGCTCTGCGAACCGAACCTCCCCGAGCTGACCTCGGGCCTGAAGGCGGTCGACCGGGAGCGCGAGCTCGCGGCGCGACAGCAGGACCACATGGAGCCACGTCGGTAGATGCTGGAGGAACAGCGCCAGCGAATCGAGCGCATCGTGGTCGTCGACGAGGTGCAGGTCGTCCACGACGAGCACGCCCGGTGTGGCGGCGCCGGAGTCGAAGTCCTCCAGGAGCTGGTGGACCACGGCGGAGAGCGGGCCGGAACGACGGAGCACGGTCAGCGCTCCCTCACCGCGCCCGGGTCGCAGCACCTCGAGCGCAGCGACCATGCCGGACCAGAGCTCGCGGCCATCGCGGTCGGTCTCGTCCAGGGTCAGCCACGATGTGGGCACGTCCGACTCGGCGGTCCAGCTCGACACCAGCACGGTCTTGCCGACCCCCGCCGGCGCCACGACGAGCGTAAGCGGGGCCGCGACCGCCTCGTCCAGCAGCCGCAGCAGCCGCGTGCGACGCACGTGATGCTTCGGCACCAGCGGCGGGCGAAGCTTCGCGCGCAGTAACGGAGACGTGAGTCGGTGGAGCTGACTACCCGACCTGCGAGCATCCGTTGACACGTCGCCTCCTCCCGCGCTGCGTGAGTGTACGTGTCGGGTCCGTGACAGGAAGGCCCGCGACCGCGCGACCTCGACCGCATGTGGCATCGAGCCTGTCGGCGCGTGTGAAACTCCAGCCGAGCAGAGGAGGTGTGATGGAACTCGAACCGAGAAGGCCGACGGTCAAGGGACCTCCGGAATGGTTCACCGGCGACGTGTACATCGACGCCGTCGCGCGCGGCCACGGCGCGTCGCCACTCAACGTCGGCCTGGTGCACTTCACTCCGGGCGCACGCACGGCCTGGCACTCGCACGCGCTCGGCCAGACGCTCTACGTCACCGAAGGGCAAGGCCGCGTCCAGACCCGCGGTGAACCCGTCGTCACCATCCGGCCCGGCGACGTCGTGTTCACACCTGGCGACGAATGGCACTGGCACGGCGCCGCTGCGGACCACTTCATGACCCACCTCGCGGTGAGCGAAGGCGACGTCGACTGGGGCGACCAGGTCACCGACGCCGAATACGACGCCACCGGGTAGGCCTGGCCGGTCCACCCGCTCCATCCGCTCCACCCGCGCACGGGTGGCGCCCCCCCACCCGGGAGAGCGCGACCGTCGTGGTGACTTGGTCGTCTGTCGCGTTTGTGCATGCCAGGCCCTGACCAGGCCGAACGTAGGGAGGACGAGTGGGCGACTACTACCGGGAGACTGCCGTCCTGGTCATCTACGCCCTCGCCGCCTACGGCGGCCCCCGCCAACCGAGGACGCCAGCGAGTGCCTGAAACGGGGTCGCCGACCCTCTCCACAGAGCAGGTCGCCCAGCTTCTCAGGCTGCTCCGCAGCGTCGACGCCGTCGAGCTCAAGCTGAGCGTGGCCGATGCCGACCGCCGCTCGACGGTGGCGGCCCTGGGGATGGACCCCCTCGACGCCCAGATCCGCCAGGTCGTGTTCCTCGACACCCCCGACCTGACGCTCGACCAGCACGGCGTTGTGGTGAGGGTGCGGCGGATTCAGCGCAAACCCGGTGATTCGATCGTGAAACTCCGGCCGCTCGTGCCGGACGAACTCCCGCCGGCGTTGCGAAAATCGCGTGACGTCAGCGTCGAGGTGGACGCGATGCCGGGGGGCTTCGTGTGCTCCGGTTCGATGAAGGCGCAGCGCGAGGACGCCCGGATCAAGGACGCCCTCGCCGGTCGCGAGCCGGTGCGCAGGCTCTTCACCAAGCAGCAGCGCGCCTTCCTCTCCGATCACGTCCCCGACGGCGTCCAACTCGACGACCTGTCGGTGCTGGGGCCCATCAACGTGCTCAAGCTCAAGTTCTCGCCGGAGGGCTTTGGGCGCCGGCTCGTGGCCGAGCAGTGGACCTACCCCGACGGGTCCCGGATCCTGGAGCTCTCCACCAAGTGTGAGCCGACGGAGGCGTTCGAGGTCGCCGCGGAGGCGCGGGCATTCCTTGCCGGCCGCGGCATCGACCTGTCCGCGGAGCAGCAGACCAAGACGCGGAAGGCGCTCGAGTTCTTCGCCAGCGAGCTCGGAGAAGGCGACTGATGGTGGCCACGGACGTCGCCGCCCTGCCGACCGAGGAGGGCACGGACTGGTACCGCCTGTCCGTCGATGAGGTGTGTGGACGGCTGGACGTCGACCCTGCCGTCGGCCTGACCGGCGCCCAGGTCGCGGCGCGGCGGCAGCAGTACGGGGCGAACAAGCTGGCCGAGGAGGCGAAGGAGCCCGCCTGGCAAGCGTTCCTACGGCAGTACCGCGATCTCATGCAGTTGGTGCTGGTCGGTGCGGCGGTCGTCAGCATCGTGGCCCTCCAGGACATCTCGACGGGTGTGGTCGTGCTCGGGTTGACGGTCGTCAATGCGCTGATGGGGCTGCACCAGGAGGGCAAGGCGGCGGAGAGCGTCGCCGCCCTGCGCCAGATGCTGATCATGACGGCCAGCGTGCGACGCGATGGTCATGTCGTCGAGGTTCCCGCCGAGGAGCTGGTCCCCGGGGACATCGTGAGCTTCGAGGCGGGCGACAAGGTCCCGGCCGACGGCCGGGTCCTGGTGGCGGCGACGCTGGAGATCGAGGAAGCCGGGCTGACCGGCGAGAGCACCCCGGTGGCCAAGCGCATCGATCCGGTGGCCGGCGACGACGTGCCGCTCGGTGACCGCGTCGACATGGCGTACATGAACTCTCAGGTCACGCGCGGCCGGGGCGAGATCGTGGTCACCGCCACGGGCATGTCGACCGAGGTGGGCCACATCTCGGGGATGCTGAGCGGCGTCGAGCAGGAGAAGACGCCGCTCACCAAGCAGCTGGACCAGATCACCGTGCTGATCACGATCATGGCGGCGGCGGCGCTGCTGCTGATCGTCATCCTCGGCCTGGCGCGGGGCGAGGACTTCGATTCGCTGTTCCTCGTCGGAATCAGCCTGGCCATCGCCGCCATCCCGACCGGCCTGCCGGCGGTGGTGACCATGCTGCTGTCGGTCGGCACACGGGAGCTCGCGGACCAGGGCGCCATCGTCAAGCGATTGCGATCGGTGGAGACGCTGGGCTCCACGTCCGCGATCTGCTCGGACAAGACCGGGACCCTCACCCTGAACCAGATGACCGCTCGCGAGCTGGTGATTGTCGGTCGCCGCTTCAGCGTGGATGGGGAGGGGTATGCGACCACCGGCCGCATCCTGCGCGTTGCGGGCACCAGCGACGTCGGGTTCGAACCGTTCGTGCTGCCGATGGCGCTCGCGAACGACGCCGTGATTCGTGACGGGGCCTGCATCGGCGACCCAACGGAAGGGGCGCTCGTCGTCCTGGCGGAAAAGGCCGGCCTGGACGTGGAGGAGACCCGCCGCACGTACCCGCGGATCGCCGAGGTGCCGTTCGACGCCGAGTACAAGCTCATGGCGACCTTTCACGAGATGCAGGACGGCGGCCGCCGGGTCGTACGGTGCTTCGTGAAGGGTGCACCAGACGTGTTGTTGGCGCGGTCCTCGCATTACCTCGACGAGTACGGGTCGCCTCGCCCATTGGCGGACGGGGCCCGCGATCAGGTTCTGGCACAGAACGACCGCATGGCCGGCGAGGGCCTCAGGGTCCTGGCTGTCGCCCGCCGCGACTTCGATCCGGCGTCGTTCGATCGCAGCGGAGACCTGCTGGCGCTGGTCAGCGACCTGGAGCTGCTTGCCCTCGTCGGCATCGTCGATCCGCCCCGCAAGGAGGCCAAGGACGCCATCGCGCTGTGCAAGGACGCGGGCATCCGGGTCCGAATGATCACCGGCGACCACGCGACCACGGCCGCTGCGATCGCGGGCCAGCTCGGCATCGAGGGCCGTGCGCTGACCGGCGCCGAGTTCGCTGCCCTGCCCGACGACGAGCTCCACGCTCAGGTCGACGGCATCGGCGTCGTCGCCAGAGTCGCTCCCGAGGACAAGGTGCGGATGGTCAGCATCCTCAAGGAGCAGGGCAACATCGTCGCCATGACCGGCGACGGCGTCAACGACGCGCCGGCGCTCACCCGCGCCGACATCGGCGTGGCCATGGGGATCACCGGCACGGAGGTCACCAAGGACGCCGCCGAGATGATCCTCACCGACGACAACTTCGCCACGATCGTGGCGGCGGTCGAGGGCGGCCGGGGGCTCTACGACAACCTGATGAAGTACATCCGGGTCCAGATGATCATGCTGGCCGGCTTCATCCTCACGTTCGTCGGCGCGGGGATCTTCACGATCGCCGACGGTACGCCGCTCCTGCCGCTCCAGATCCTGTGGATCAACTTCGCCATCGACGTCCTGCTCGCGGTCGGCCTCGGCTTCGACGCGTCGACCCCGGGCCTGATGAGGCGGCGTCCGCGATCGCCCGACGAACCCGTGATCCCACCGGCGCTGGGTGTCCGGCTGGGCGTGGCGGGCCTCCTCATCGCCATCGGCACGCTGGCAGTCGTGGCGTGGGCCGAGGACAACTACGGGCTTGCCGTGGCGACGACCATGGGCCTGACCACGACCTCGCTCCTCCACATCGTCGCCGCCCTCGAGTGGCGCGATCCGGTGCGGAGCATCTTCAACCGCGACACCATCGCCAACGGCCGCTTCAACATCCTCGTGCTGGTGGCCCTGGCGCTCACCTTCCTGGTCACGAGCGTGGACGGCCTGGAGCGCATCTTCGACACCGTCGAACTGTCCGGCAGCCAGTGGCGGGCGTGCTTCATCGCGGCCGTCTCGTACCTGGCACTGGCCGAGCTGGGAAAGTTCATCCTTCGCCGCATCGATCGCGAGGCCCCTGATGGTCGAGCCGACACCACCGCAGACATCGGGCTCTGAGACACGGCAGCGGATAGCCGACGCGTTGCGGGTCCGGCCCGGCACCGGCGCGAACCTCGCCGGGCGCGACACGGCCTGGACGGGCGGCAACTACGGCGCCCTCTCGACCGACGAGCTCGATGCCACCGCCAAGGCCCTCCTCGCCCGCGGCATCGAGCAGCTGAGCGACGCGCAGGAGCTCCTGTGGGCGAGCGACAGCCACGCCTTGCTGCTGGTGTTCCAAGCGATGGACGCCGCCGGCAAGGACTCGACGATCGAGCACGTCATGTCCGGGGTGAACCCGCAGGGCGTGCAGGTCGTCTCGTTCAGGCAGCCGTCGAGCGAGGAGCTCGACCACACGTTCTTGTGGCGGATATCGAAGGTGCTGCCCGAGCGCGGCCGGATCGGGATCTTCAACCGCTCGCACTACGAGGAGGTCGTGGCGCTACGGGTCCATCCCGAGTGGCTCGATCGGCAGAAGCTGCCGAGCGGCGACCGCGGGCCGGACTTCTGGGCGGCACGCTACGACGACATCAACGCCTGGGAGCGCCACCTCGATCGGAACGGCACGAGGATCGTCAAGTTCTTCCTCCACGTCTCCAAGGCCGAACAGAAGCGGCGCTTCATGGCCCGCCTCGACAAGCCCCACAAGCAGTGGAAGTTCAACGCCGCCGACGTCGCCGAGCGGGCGCGCTGGGACGACTACATGCAGGCGTATGACGACGCCATCTCCGCCACGTCCACCGACTGGGCGCCGTGGTACGTGCTCCCGGCGGACCACAAGCGGGTGATGCAGGCGATGGCGGCCGCCATCATCGTCGACACCATCGGGTCGCTCGACCTCCGGTGGCCGACCGTCTCGGACGAGGCGCGCGACGCCAACGCAAAGGCGCGACTGGAGCTCGAGGCCGAAGCAGACTGACGCGATCCACCGCGAGTCCTCGCGGTCCAACCCCAAATGCTTGGAGGTATGAATTCATGCTGGCAGCGGAGTTCGGCACGGGCCAGGTGTTCTGGTCCATGTTGTGGTTCTTTCTCTTCTTCATCTGGATCTGGCTCCTGATCGTCGTCTTCGGGGACATCTTCCGCAGCGACGACATGTCGGGATGGAGCAAGGCCCTGTGGTGCATCTTCATCATCGTCCTGCCCTACCTGGGCGTGTTCGTGTACCTGATCGCCCGGGGCCACAAGATGCAGGAGCACTCCATCAAGGAGGCGCAGGCGCAGGAGGCGCAGCTTCGTCAATACGTCCAGAACGTCGCCGGTTCGGGCGGTGGCAGTGCCGCCGACGAGATCGCTCGGCTCGCCGACCTTCGTGACAAGGGCGTGATCAGCGAGGCGGAGTTCCAACAGGCAAAGGCGAAGGCGATCGGGTAGGCAAACCCGCGGCGACCATCCCGGTCCGACCCGCGCGGGCGGACCGGGATCTGGCCGGAGACTGGATGGTGGTTCTCCCATGACCGAGGGAGCGAGCATCGCCGTTCCCGAGGAGACAGCGGGGAGTCAACGGCTCGCGATCCTGCTGGCGATGGCCATGTTCGTGCTCGTCGTCGACACGTCGTTGATGAACGTCTCGATCTCGGCCGTGGTCCGGGATCTCGATACGACCGTGAGCTGCCGGACCCGGTGTCGTCGAGCTCCGTCGAAGGGATGGCGCTGGGCTAGGTGCCCCGGACCAACCTTCCGGGGCACCAGTTCCGTCAGTGGCCCAGGAGGACCGTGAGCGCCACGACGGCGAGGCCGATGCCGGCCGTGGCCGCCGCGAACGTCCACCTCGCCGCCGGTCGCGCTGGGGCCACCCGCGCGACGAAGGCACCGATCGCGAGCAACTGCAGGATGGCGACCAGGATCGCGCCGTGCCGGGCCGTGGTGTCGCTCACCAGGTCCAGGCGTCCGAACCCCAGGACGATCGCCGGCAGGACGGAGGCCACGAGGATCGGGCTCCCGTCCACCAGCGAGCGCAGAACCTCGCTGCGATGCAGGGGTTCGGGGTGCCGGACGTGCCCTCCGAGGAGCTCGGCGAAGATGTGGGCCAGCCAGGTGGCCGCCCCGACGCCGGCTACCAGTTCGGAACCGTGGCCAAGGGCGACCTCGGACACGCCGACCACACCGAGCGCAGCGAGGACCAGCACAGTGCCGTAGCCGGCCGCGCTCACCACCTCCGCCAGCCGCTCGCGGGGCACCCGCTGCGACGCCTTGATCAAGCTCCTCATCGACCTGTGCAACGGCCCCGACGGCTCGCGTTGTGGCCCACCCCTGAGCCCGACCCGGGCGTCGCTCATTCCAGGCTGAACGGGGGGTACCGATCGGTGAGCAGCCCTACATAGGCCTCGAGTCGGGTGACCCAGCGCATGTACCCGACGATGAAGGTGCGCAGGCCCTCGGGCCAGCGACCGGTGAACAGCACGGCGAACAACGCGATCACCCAGACGACGATGGCTGCGACCGCGAGCACCGCCACGACGATGATCTGGGGAATGGCCAGGATGAGCCGGAAGCCGACGGTGACGCGGTTGCGGTCCTCGAGCTCGGGCGCGAAGCCATTGCGCACGGGCGGATAGTTGCCGGGCTCCGGTGCCACCGTGTCGTACACGAACGGCGGGTACTCCTCCCGCAGGAAGCCGGCGTACGCCGTGGCCCGGTTGTTGTAGCGGATGTAGAGGCACAGCAGATTGGCGAGCCCCTCGGGCAGCTTGCCGGTGAACAGGATCGCGAACCAGCTGATGACGGCAGCGGCACGGGCGACGAGTTGCAGGCCGTAGAGGATCAGGAAGTGGGGGATCGCCAACAGCCACTGCACGAGCGGACGCCAGTTGGCGATCCGCTCGGCCCGATCGACCTCGAACGTTGCCGGGTAGGCCTGACCGAAGGTTTCCATCTCGCCTCCTGGGTCGACGGACCGGGGCCGGGGAGACGCTACCGCCGCGGCTTGGCCCGTGGGTCGGATCCTTCGACGGCTGGCGGACGGTTCACTCTGCCCGAAGATCCGCGCTGGCCGTCAGTTGTTGGCCACCTCGAGGAGGACGTCGCCGTGGCAGGGCCGATCGGGCGGGCACCAGCAAGCGAGGTCGCGGCCGGCGAGCTCGCGGCGCACGTCGTCGACGGTGACCCGGAGCCGGCCGGCGAGCAGGTCGGCGCGGAAGCGGGCGACGGCGACGTCGGGAGGACAGTCGGGACCGATCTTGTGCGGGTTGCCCCAGCGACCGGGCCTCGTGATCCGCACCGCACCGGCGGGCACCACGGGGTGATAGAGGTCACCGGTGATCCGCACCCGTGCCGGCCTGGAGCTCGACACCATCAGCCCACATATACCTGAATCTCGTCCGCACGAGCACCGTGCCGGACATCCAGGCGTCCTCGGACGTCAGGGCTGATCGGACCGGGCGCCGCGCCGGCCCCCAGGCGGCTGGGGGTGCCCGGGGGCCGGCGGCGTCGGACCTTGGGATACCCGCCGTGAATTGCGGCAAACGCGGCGAACAGATGTGACCAGCGACACACGATGAATCGTCGAACCGAACTTGACACCGGATTACGCCGTGGGCCGGCGGACGTGGGAGGAGTTCCTGGCCGACCGGGTTGGCTCGCCGGACGACCGCTGTCCGTCGGCGCCGACGAGCTCGTCGAGCAGGTCCCTGACCCCGCCTGCCGATCTCGTCGCGGATCGGGCGGACGGCCTCGACGCCGAGGCCGGCGGGATCGTCGAGCGGCCAGTCCTCGTAGCGCGTGCCCGGGAAGATCGGGCAGGCGTCGCCGCAGCCCATGATGACCACAACGGCGACGACCAAGCGGGTGAGCTGGCGCGGATGTTCGCCGCCTCTGACACGCTGCGACGCCGACGCACCGCCGACGCGGACCGGCCCCCGGACTGGGGGGTCACGTCCGGGGGCCGGGCGGCGGCCGAACCAGGCGGGCGAAGGTTCGACCGGTGGACAGAGCCCGCCAACAATTGCGCATGGTGACACACCGACTCGGCCGTGCAAGCAGGCACCGGCGGATTCACCTGGGTGATTCCTGGGTGGCGCGTGAACGGCACCCGGAGGCGCGAGGCGAGTTGTCAGCGATGGGTGCACCGAATCGAGGGCGAGGCCCTGGCCGGCTACTGGTCCGGAAGGAGGTAGTCCTCGGTCCCGCTGACCTCGACGAGCCGTCGAGGCTTGGGCGACGGCGAGCCGATGCGGTATGCCACACCGACGTCGTGGGCCAGCCCACGAGCACGGAGCAAGGCCGCCAGGCCTGACGAGTCCGACAACTCGGGGGCGCGAGCGTCGACGTTGATCGATCGCCGGTGCGTCTCGAGCGCATCACGGACACATGCCACGAACCGTCCGGCAGTGGACACGTCGAGCTCGCCCGCCACCGAGATGGCGCTTCGGCACCCTCGTATGTCGCCTCTACGCGGAGCAGCTCGGGCTGTGAGTCCTCGACGTCGTCAGGCAGACAGCCCCCTCCGATACCCAACGGGGGAGCGCCGTATGCCGACCGTGAACGCCCGCATCTCGGGTCGGTTGGTGACCGTAGACGTCGGCGGCACCCCACGGCAGTAACACCGGGACCCACTCACGCGATCTTTCCTCTGGCAGCTCAATTCGCCGCCGAGCTGTCCTGAGGGGTCGGGGCTGGGAGTGATCGCTGGGGCGGGGACAGGCTTCCCCGGCTCCTCAGCTACGCGGTTTCGACCGCCGCGCGGGCGGCGTACCCCGGCGGCTCTGTCGGGCGATAACGGAGCCGAGATGACATCGCCGGCTCATCAGCTCGGGGCGTGGAGCGACTGACAGCCCGGTGGCTGTGGAGGCGCGCTGCGGCGCCCATGACGAGGAGATGCCGATGCCCACACAAGGACTTTCCCTCGCTGCCAGCAAGCTGGTCAGCCTCGGTCTCGCCGCCAAGATTGGCGTCGGGATCACCGTGGCCACAGCCAGCGTTGCCGGAGCAGGGGCCGCCGGTGTGCTGCCGGACCAGGCCAACGAGGGGGCGCGTGATGCCATCGAGGCTCTGACGCCGGTCGAGTTCGACAGCACCGCCGACGATCACGGCAAGGATGCTGGTGACCCGGCCGGCAGCCGTGGCGACAACTTTGGCAGCGTCGTGTCCAGCGATGCGACTGGTGAGAGTGACGGCGAGCCCGGCGTCGACGGGTCAGAGATTTCCTCGCTGGCACCGGGCGCCGCGCACCGCCCCGCTGATCCAGGTCAAGCGCCGGCCCAGGCCGGTCAGCCGGACAGCACCGGCACCGACCAGGCGACCGAGACCCCGGCCGCTGGCCATGTCCCTGACGATGCCGGCGCTCAGCAGACAACTCCGTCCACGACCCCCGACCCGGGGACACGCGCACCTGAAACACCGCCGAGCACCGCGCCCGTGGTTGGTGGCGCCGGCGGCAACTAACCGGGCTGACACGCTCCCGGCCCATCCATTCCGGGCCTCATATTCGGATGAGAGCCTTCGACCCGGCTGTACACCAGCCGGGTCGAACACGTTATACGCGCCTCCGGGCCAGCGCTCACGGCGCCACGCGCAACCGCCCCGTACCCGGGGAAGCGAGGCACGGGGCGGGCGGCTGGTGGCTTCGGGCTGTGGCTACCCGCTTCTCCGGAACGCGAAACCGCGCATGCTGGTGCGACCCCGGAGCGTCCGCACGCCTGCCGGGACCACCACCATGCCTAGCCACGGGGTGGGCAGGGTTCGCATCCGATGGCCGTGGTCGTCGCCGGTGGCGACGTTCATTGATTCGTCCGGCATAGGGGCCCTGGTGCGTGGCCCGTGAGGCGGCCACCGAGGCGGGCGTTGCCTTCATGGTCCTCAACCCGTCGCTCGCCCTTCGCCGGCTCGTCCGGCTGTTCGGCATGGACGACCTGCTCGGGGCTGATTGAAAGGCGGCGCTCCCACTCGGGGCAGGGGCCGCCCCGCTCATAGCTGTCAGGTTTGGGCCTCTCGCTCCCGCCCTCGGCCTACGGGCCGGGGGGCGGTTGCGCGTGGCACCATGAAATGAAGGCGTGCGGCCGAGCTCGCCCCTCGGCTCGACCGTGCCGGCCCCCCGGGTGTTCGGAGGAGGCTCCCCGGGGGGTCGGCCCGCGCTCCGGCTTCGGCGAGGCAAGGTGGGAGCCGGCTCCCAGACGGTGGGCTGCATGCCTGGGAGCCGGCCGGCGACTGGAAACCTGGCGGTGGGCGTCCAGCCGCGTGAGGGATCCAGGCGCTTCCCCCACGACTACGCATAGTGACACATTCAACGCGGCATGTCACCGCTCGGAGCACCCGCGGCGTGGGGACCGGCCACCACCGGATAGACAAGACCTTCGCGACTTCGAAGCGCGGGTCGCAGACGGTGTGGGTGTTTGCGATCAACACGGGCTCAGGATCCAACGTGCTCCTCGAGTGCAAGACGATCACGGTGACGTGGCGTGGACGATGGGGATTGGCGCCGGCCATCCGCGCCGTCCCGAACAGCATTGCGGCATCGTTCGCGCCGCTCTGTTCCCACCACGACTCGTCCGCCGGGTCGATCACCGACCGGACGGGTCCCACACGTTGCCGTCATCGGGTAGGGCTTGTGGAATTCATCCGGCCCGATGGCTCAGCCGGCTTCAACGTCCTCGCTGATCTGCTGCACCAGGTCTGCGTCTGCCTTGGCCGTGTCGGCGTCGATCAACAATCTCAACGCTTCGGTTCAGGCACTAGCCAGCCGCCGAAACCCTCAAACTCACGGCGAACTACCGGCTGGGACATTTAAAACCCCAGAGTCGTACAGATGGCGAGAAGGGCGGGCGGCGAGGTTGGGGACGCCTATCGCAGATCTGTGCGGAGTCGTGGCCTAACGGCGGGCGCGTCGTCTCCGCCGCCAAGCAGCCAGGGCGATCGCGACAGTCCCAATCCAGCCGATCAATGGGAGCCCATCGATCGCCCAGGCCCACCTCGGTCCCGGGTCCTCTTCCGGGGGCTCGTTTGCCCGCTCGTTGTGCCGCTTGAGAACTCGCTGGTTGTGCTCATCCCACCGTTCCAACAGACGCACGGGCTCCGAACCTAGTTGTCTGGTCCCGAGATGCCTCTGGCTGTCGCCGATTACCGCCGAGCGGCAGATCTGTATCGACCCTGAATCGTTTCTCGCGCCGGGTTGATCGAGTGGGAATTGCATCGCCGGGTGAAGGACGTCGATGACCCTCAGGGTGCGATGGTGGCGTTGGCTGCTTCGAAGAGTGCGATGGTCCGTGCCGGGTCGTTCGGTTCTTCGGTCAGCGGGTCGCCGCGCCATTCGCTTCGCCGGGTGGAGAAAAGGTCGCCACCGTAAACGTGGATGGCACCTGCGTGCTGGCTGCTGGGGTTCGTGACGCCGTGGATGACGTCGTCGCCCAACAGGCAGACGTCACCGGGACGGAGCATCCGGCCACCGGAGGCGACCAGATTCGAGTGGTCGCGACGGAAGAATTCGTTGTCCTCGGCGCCGGTATAGACACCGATCGCCGCCCACATCCGATGGTCATGCGGGGCGACGCTCATGCCGGGCGTCCACACCACCTTCAGGATGGTGAGATCCTCGGCAACGTGGAGCTTCACGATCTCTGCCCTGGCCGGCGGCAGCGCCTCGGACAAGGTCGGGTCCACGACCGCGCGGTCGAGCACCTGCTTGACGGCGAGCCGGGGCTCGGGCTCAGCGATGGCCGCCTGGCAGTCGGCGACGAACCCCTCGAGGTCGAACATGGCCGGTCCCCCCTCTCGGCGAGCTGGTACAGTAGCTGTACGAAACCGTATAGCAGCTTTACCAACTAGTCAACGGTTCAGACACCATGGACGGTCCTCTGCTCTCCACCCTGGTGCGGCGCCTGCACCTGTGGATCCGCCAGCAAATACACGCCGATCTCGTCGCCGCCGGCCATGGGCGGTTGACACCTGCCCACATGTACATCTTCCAGCTGCCCGGGCCCGATGGGGTTCGCCCCACCGAGCTCGCCCGCCGGACGAACATGACCAAGCAGGCCATGAACCACCTCTTGGCCGGCCTCGAGCGCGACGGCTACCTGCACCGGGAGCCCGCTCCCGACGACGGCCGTGGCACGGTGATCCGGCTGACCGACCAAGGCCACGACGTGCAGCGGATCATGCACGACAGCTCCCGTCGCCTCGAGGCCGAATGGGCCGCCGACCTCGCCGACGGCAGCATCGAGCAACTCCGTAACATCCTTGCTCGGGTCGACACCGCCGTCGGCGCCCCACCCTGACGGACCGACTCGGCGTCGGACGCGTCCCTATCGCGGGGTACGGGACTCCGCCCGAGAGAGCGCACAATGCCCGAACCGAGCGCGCGCCGCCGGTCGGGTCGTGAGCACAGAACGACAAGGCGCGAGATCGAAGGCAGTTATGCGTTTCGCACTGCCAGGCGGACGTTGGCGACCAAGTTGTCGAAGTCGTAGCCGTGGGTGGTGTCGACCTCGATGAGGGCCCCACCCAGGTGCAGTGGTTGGACCTCGCCTGCTGCCGCAGCTAGGCCGTCGATCACGGACGGGTTGATCACATCACGATGGATCGGATGGCGCGCCCCGCGATAGCGGGCCGCAGCTCGCTGTTGCGCGAGTACGGGGTCGCAGCGGCAGAACACCTCGGTGCACCCCTGAAACTCCTGCACAGCTCGAGCCCGTCGTTCCCGGCGCCACCAACCTTCGGCGACGGCTCCGGGGAAGGAGTCCGCAAGCCGGAAGACCACCTCGGCCGCTGCGTCACCCATGCGGTCGGACCAGAGTTCGTCGCCTAACCCGAGGACATCTGCGAGCGCCTCTTTGATGTGGTCCAAGCTGAGCAGTGGAAGCCCTAGGCACGCCGCGAGAGCCGATGCCAGCGTCGACTTGCCGGTCCCAGGCGCGCCTGACACGACGACAGTCGCTGCGGTTGGCATGCCGACAGAATGGCGCTGGCGAGGCGCTTCTGCTCGGCCACCCAGCAGGCGCGGTGCTCCGCCGCTCATCTGCGCATTTGGCCACCTTGCCTGAAGCGAGTCCACGCCGGTCGAGGAGCGGGCGGCGGCTTTCTACGCTGGTTGCGTGATCGGCGATGTCGAGGTAGGCGACGCCCGGTCCAGGGCCGAGGCGTCTTCGCCCGCCGAGCGTTTGGGGGAGGCGAGTTCGTATTCCGCCGCCGACACGTGCGAGTCCTGCGGGGCCACGAACTCGATCAGGCGAGCGAGTGGGAACGCATCCATCTGTGCGAGCTGGGATTCGATCGCTTCGCGGTGCTCGCGCCGCCGGGCTGCTACCTCAACCACTCCTGCGACCCGAACGCCATGCGCCATGGCGTCAAGGTCTTCGCCTGGCGTCCAATTGCAGCAGGTGACGAGGTCACCATCGACTACCGCCTCAACCCCTTCGACAGCTCGACCTGGCCCTGCCACTGCGGGGCGGAGACATGTCCCGGTGCCGTCGTGGGCAGCTTCTTCGCGATGAGCCCACAACGCCAGGCGCTCCTCCTTCCTCACGCTCCCGCCTTCATTCGTCGCGAGTACCGGCACCGCCGACGTGCCCGATGCACCTGATGCCTATCCCGCCGGATCTATCGCGCTGCAATCCGGTACGAACCCGGACCGCCACCCGGAGGTCTGACATCCCGATGGCAGTTGCGGTTCCTTGACGCCGCGGGCGATTGCCCGTGTGACATTGGTCAATGACGAAGGACACCTGACGCCTGTGTCACCTGCGACCGACGGCTCCCTCCGGACGGCTCATCGTGGCGTTGCCGGGTGGCAGACGCCCGGCACGAGGAGGACAGACCATGTCGTACTTCAGCAAGCGGGCACTGCGTTGGGCGGCACCGGTCGCCCTCGTGGGAGCTCTTGGACTCGCCGCATGCGGCGACGGCGACGACGCCGCGGTCCAGACCCGAGCAGCGGCGGCGCCCAGCGCGGCCGACGTGGCGGGCAGCGACCAGCACCTAAGCAACCTCGTGGAGCAGGCCCGCGAGGCTCGGGCCAACGCCGCGGCGTCAGCCCGGCTCCAGGGCCAAGCCGAGGTGCACCAGCGCGTCGAGGCGGCGGCGGCAGTGAGTAGCCAGGCCGAGCTGGCCGACCAGCAGTCCGCCTATCAGGCGGGCTCCCGGCCCAACGTCTCGGCGGCCTACCGGACCGCGCAGCGGGCGGCAGCCGACCGTTACGTCGAGCAGCAAGAGGCCCGGGCAGCGGAGGCAGCCAAGGCCTACGGCGACGAGCAGCGGGCGCCGACGGGTCCGAACGACGCCACCCCCTCGCCGGTGAACCCGGTCGAGGCCGCCGACGCGGCCATCGCCGCCGAGGCGGAGCACCAGGCGCAACTGGACGGCCAGGCGCGGACCTACGGCTCAGACAAGTAGGTGAGCATGTGCGGGGCGTCGGCTCCGGCCGGCGCCTTGCTCGCGCTTCCCGGGCCGACGGCCGCGGCGGGCCCGGTCCGGGGGCGCGAGCAGGGAGGTCCCCTGCATACTGAGGAAATGCCTGTGCGGGGCGTCGGCTTTCGGTCGGCGCCCTGCGCGCGCTTGCCCCTCAGACGAGCAGCCCCAATCTCGAGCGTTGTCGTGTGCGTGCCCTGCCGCCGTGACGCTTGAGAGCGAATCAAGCGGCGGCCACGTAGCTCTGGGTCACGCAGGCGTTGACAGACCGCCGAAGGCGCCACCCGCGTCGGTTCCGTCGGTGGGAGGGAAACGCTCACCGATTGCCCGAACCGGGCGTACACCGTCCGCCAGGCTGGCGGCACAACGCCGTAGCGCCGAGCGGCAGACCTGTATCGATCGCGCGGCCCTCGCCCCTCGTGGACGGCTCATCTGCCGCGTGTGGCCGCGCTGCTGCAGCTGGCATTACGAAGGATAAGATCCTTGCCAGCCACCGCACCGCCACGCTTCGGCCGGCACAGGTACGTCCACGGTTGCCGTTTACCGACGAGGCCAAGGGGCCACGGAATCACACCGTCGTTGAAGCGCAAGCCGTCGGTGCCGATCGAGTCGGCGTAGAGCACTTCGTGCTCGCTCTTCTCCGCATTAGCGACACAACCGTCGGCTCGTAGGCGCAGGTCGCGCCGACCCAGATGGAATCCGATGTCAAATCCGCTGGGCGATTTCTTGGGCGGGACGCCCCCGGTGAAGCTCTGCTGGTCAGAACCCACGCGGATCGGTAGATCTGGCGCGGCGGATGGACTGCAAACGAGCCTCGCGTGAGGCCTCTTGGGATGGCGATGAATCGATTCCGAACCGTCGATGTGGCGGTTCCGGCCGCCGCGGGCACGTGCGCGCTCGAACGCACGGCGCCACGGCGGCGCGCGGCTCGGCGGAGGGTGCCTGGTCAGGACAGGGAGGCGGCGAAGTCGTCGTGATGGTCGGTCCACCAGCGGCGCCGGCGGTCGTACTTGTCGATGCCGCCGGTCCGGTTCACCGTCTCGACGGCGTTGGGGTCACCGGCGGTGATGCTGCGGCGCGCGACTGCTTCGATGCGGTCGATGGCATCGTCTATCGCCGCGAGCAGCTGTACCCGACCGTCCCGGTCCAGCCCGTAGACGTCGGCGACGAGTCGTAGCCGTGCCGGCCGATCGGCGGGACGCCAGCCGAGCCGAGCCTGATCAAAGCCGTCATCGATCGGTACACAGAGGCGGGCGAGCTGGGCGAGGTCGTAGACTGGGCGGCCAGGGGCAGCGAACTCGAAGTCGAGCAGCGCAACGGCAATGCCATCCCGGAACACAACGTTCGAAGGCTCCACGTCGTTGTGGCACACGACGGTCCCTCCCGCGGGGTCAACCAGAGCGTCACTCCAGGTGAGACCCTCAGGGTCGAAGCCGCCCGCGGCGTCGTGCAGGCCGCGCAGGATCCTGGCCGTGGACGCCAGCGCACTGTCGGACTGGCTCCATTGCGGATAGGGCGGCACGGGGACCTCGCCGTCGATGAACACGAGGCGCTCGCGTCCGTCCTCGTCGATGCCGACCGGGAACGGGGCGCCCTCGAAGCCCGCGTCTCGTATCGCGCGCAGGAAGGCATGAATCGAAGCGGTGTGGGGACTCGACGGGCGAAGAACATGCTGACCGGCGCGGACGACCTGGCCCGCGTTCGCGATACCGCCCCCGAGCGGCTCCTCAACCACGCCGCCACGTTGCCAGACGACTCGTGCAGCCGCAGACCAGCCCGTCAACAGCCCGGCATGGTAAATGGCGCGCCCGATTCGGCGATCCGCCATCGCGCCCGCGCCGCCCAGACACGCCTCACAGGTCCGCAGCCACGGAGCCCCACACCCGCACGTATGCCCGCTGCGGGCGGCCCTCGCCCAGCGGATCGTCAACGCAGAACGACGCGGCGCGAGATCAGGCAGATCTGAGCGGGTTCGCCGGCGTTCCACCCTGCCTGGGTGTCGGGGGATTCGCTAGCGGGCGACCTTCTCGGGCACGGGGCGGAGCAGCCGAAGGCGCTCCGCGTCGTGCCCGCCGATCCGATCGTCGTACTCGGGAAGGGGACGCCGGATTGCACTCGAAGAGTGTCGCAATGGGTCCGTCTCGAAGCGACTCACGCCACGCAGCTTCAGCCTCAGCCAGGGGCGCTACCACGTCCTCGACAATGCGAGGCGTGGCGCCGGCTCCGTCGCTCGGCTGCCCGGCGTCGGGCCTCCCGGATGTGCGGCGCCACATCAGCTTCCTTACGGATCGTGAACCGGGGGCCTCAAGGGCGCCGGGCGGTCGACAACGCGTTGGCGTCGATCGTTCAGGAGAGCGCCTAGCTCGGGCGCCGAGACGCCGAATGTGTTTGGGAGCCAGGAGTTTGAACCTGAGACTTGCTCATTGAGGATCGACAATAGGCTGGGATCGCGATCAGCTGATTGATGGTTGAACACCACCATTGCAGTGTGGGATCCGCGCCATGTCCCGAACTCACTGCAATCTTTGAACTCGTAGCGCATACGTCGCCATGGCTGCACGAGAGTCACGCCGTCAGAGTCGACATATAGTTGTGTCGGCCGGACGATCGTGGCCAGAGCGACGGCGGTGCCGAACCCAAAGAGGCCCAGCAAAAATAGGCCGACCAAGTCTCCGTCGACCACCATCGAGAACCCAGCAAATGTGGCCACAACACACCCGGCAAGAATGGCGAGCCACTTTCGACGCGAGGCGCGCAGGACCACTTCACCCCCCGTGACGCTCATCAGTCACCAGTAGACATTGCCCCTTCTGGCGAGCCAGCATTCATCGTCTATTCGCATTCCGTGTCCAAAACGCCGAGGTCGCGGAGGTCGCGGCCGCTCCCTGCGACTCCGTGGGGCTCGGCGAAGCGAGCGCGAGCCAGCCAAGCGTCCAGGCGAATGCCCCGTCCGTGACGGCGACGATCACGACAACTCGCCGCCAATAGTGGCAAACCTGCAAGTAGCAGAGCACGCAGATCACACCAGCCACGACGAGGCCGCCGAGTATCGGGTGGAAGACCACGCGATCGACCAGCACGAGATTCATGCGCTCGTGACCGTTCAGGATCGCCTTGCGGGGTCGGTAGTCGGCCGCGACCCAAAGCTAGGCACCTCGACACCGCGCGCCCGCAACACAGCCCGTATCGCGAACAAGTTTGTCAGCGCCCCGTTGTCGAGCGACTGCACGTTACGACGAAGAGCACGTTCGATCTTGGTCAGCTCCGCGGTATCGCGCCGACGAGCGTCGCGCACCACGCGGCGGTAGCTCTTGCGGAGGACGAGCATGGTTCCCAGCTCCCTTCGCGCAGCATGGCACCCGCGCCCTTCCCCCTTCGAAGTCCCCGGAAACTCTTCACTCCCTCCCATCGACAATCGGCTGCCTACGACACCACCAGCGGAGATCGCCCAACCACTCAAAGCCACAAACCCTTCGTCGTCGCCATGTGGATATCGTGGCGGTTGAGACCG
>JBKOUY010000022.1:0-10845 GCA_046723645.1 Actinomycetota bacterium
CGGGCTCTCCGCCCGAGGCGTGACCCAGGGCGACCGGGTCGCCGTCCTCATGGGCAACAGCATCGAAATGGTCGAGGCGATCTTCGCCGGGTGGCGGCTGGGGGCGGTCGTGGTGCCGGTCAACTTCCGGCTCGTGGCGCCCGAGGTCGAATACGTCCTGGCCGATTCCGGCGCCAGGGTCATCGTCGTCGACCAGGCGCTGTCGCATCTCGTGGATGCGGTCCGGCCGTCGCTGGAGGCCCTCGAGGCCGTCGTCGTGCTCGGCGGATCGCCGGAGGAGCCGAGCGACGGAAGGCCCGGGGTGGAGCGCTACGAAGACCTGCTGGCCGGGGAGTCCGGCGAGGATCTCGGGGTCGACGTGCCGGAGCACGCGCCGGCGCTGATCATGTACACGTCGGGCACCACCGGCCGGCCCAAGGGCGCCGTGCTCACGCACTTCAACGTGGTGATGCAGACGTTCAACTCGATGATCCAGCAGGGCATCGAGGGATCCGACGACGTCTGGTACGCCAACCTGCCGCTGTTCCACATCGGTGGGCTCGTCGGCATCCTGCCGTACGTCATGGCGGGGGGCTGCTCGGTGATCGTGCCGTCCGGGCAGTTCGACGCCAAGGCCGCGGTGGACGACCTCGAGCGCTACGGGGTGACCGGATGCGTCTTCGTGGGGATGCAGTGGGACGAGGTGTGCGACGTCGCTGCCGCCGGCGACCGTGACCTCCGGCTCCGCCGGGCGTCCTGGGGGGCGGCCAACACCCCGGTCCACGTGCTCGAGAAGATGAGCAAAACGCTTCCGGGCGTGCCCATCTTCAGCTTCTTCGGGCAGACAGAGATGAGCCCGGTGACGTGCGTGCTGCACGCCGAGGACGCCGAGCGCAAGCGGGGCTCGGTCGGCAAGCCCGTGATCAACGTCGAGGCCCGCATCGTCGACGCGCAGATGAACGACGTGGTCCCCGGCGACGTCGGCGAGATCGTGTACCGGGCCCCCACCGTCATGCAGGGCTACTGGAACATGCCCGAGGCCAACGCCGAGGCCGTGGCCGGGGGCTGGTTCCATTCCGGCGACCTGTGCCGCATGGACGAGGAGGGCTACATCTACGTCGTCGACCGGCGCCACGACATGATCATCTCGGGCGGCGAGAACATCTACTGCCCGGAGGTCGAGGCGGCAATCTCGGCCCATCCCGGCGTCGCCGAGGCCGCGGTGATCGGCGTGCCCCACCCGCGCTGGGGCGAGACGCCGCGTGCGGTGGTGGTCGCCGCCGACCCCGGCGCGCCGCCGACGGAGGACGAGATCATCGCCTGGTGCCGGGAGCGGCTCGCCTCCTACAAGAAGCCGACGTCGGTCGTCGTGGTGGGCGCCCTGCCCCGGAATGCGACCGGCAAGGTGGTGAAGCCGGCGCTGCGCGAGCAGTACGGGTCATGAGCCCGCCCGGATAGCTGGTCGGGCGCCGGACAGCCGCCATCGATGAGATCGGACGCCGTCGCACGTCGTATGGGTGATGGCGACCTACGTCTTGATCCACGGGGCAGCGTCGGACTCCTGGTACTGGCACCTGGTCGGTCCCGAGCTGCGGGCCCGGGGCCACGACGTGGTGGCCCCCGACCTGCCCAGCGACGACGACTCGGCCGGGCTGTCCGAGTACACCGACACCGTCGTCGACGCCGTCGGCGACCGCACCGACCTCGTGGTCGTGGCCCAGTCGCTGGGCGGGTTCACTGCGCCGCTGGTGTGCGACCGGCTGCCCGTTCGGCTGATGGTCCTGGTGGCGGCGATGGTGCCGCTGCCGGGCGAGCGCCCCGCCGACTGGTGGGCCAACACCGGGTTCGAGCGGGCGAGGCGCGAGCAAGCGGCACACGACGGCCGCTCGATCGACGGCGACTTCGATCCCCTGGAGGAGTACTTCCACGACGTTCCGCCCGACGTGGTCGCCGAGGCGTACGCGAGGGGCGAGCGCGGCCAGTCCGGCACCCCGATGGACAAGCCCTGGCCGCTGGCGGCGTGGCCCGACGTGCCGACGCGCTTCCTCCTGTGTCGCAACGATCGATTCTTCCCCGCTGGCTTCATGCGCCGCGTCGTGCGGGAGCGCCTGGGCATCACGCCCGAAGAGATGGAGAGCGGCCACCTGCCGGCGCTGGCACACCCGCAGGAGCTGGTCGAGCACCTGGAGGCCTACCGGGCTGCCGTGTGACGCCGATCCCGCGCTTGACCCCGGCCGGCCTTTCCTCCTAAACATACAAAGGATGGGCGCTCGCACCCCGGTGATCGTGGGAATCGGGCTGAGCGACGGCCCGGTGGCGCCGCACCTCGACGCGGTCCAGCATCACGTCGTCGCGCTGCGCCGCGCGCTCGAGGACTCGGGCGTGCGCAAGGCCGACATCGACGGCTACTGCTGCGCCGGCGCCGGCAAGTCGACCTCCGACCCCGACGACCTGGCCCCCATGGCCGAGTACCTGGGCATCGAACACCGCTGGCTCGACGGCACCATGGTGGGCGGATCGAGCTTCGAGTTCTTCGCGCAGCACGCCGCCGCCGCCATCCGAGACGGCCAGTGCGACACCGTGCTCATGACGTACGGCTCGGACCTGCTGTCGCGCCAGGGCCGGACGCTCGGTAGCAAGGGCCACTTCGGCCGGTCGGCCCGGGTCCCCGGGCCCGCTCAGTACGAGGCCCCCTACGGCAACGTGCTCATCGGCGCCTACGCCATGGCCGCGCAGCGGCACATGTACGAGTACGGGACGACGCCCGAGCAACTGGCCGAGATCGCCGTCGCCGTCCGGGAGCACGCGGTCCTCAACCCGGATGCCCTCTACCGCGACCCGATCACGGTTGACGACGTCGTGTCGTCGCGCATGGTCGCCGACCCGTTGCACAAGCTCGACTGCTGCGTGATCTCCGACGGCGGCGGTGCCGTCATCATGACCACCGCCGAGCGCGCCCGCGACCTGCGGCAGCCGCCGGTGTTCGTGCTGGGGTCAGCGGGCGCCCAGACCCATTGGCAGATCAGCGAGATGCCCGACTTCACGGCCACGGGGGCCGCGGCCGCCGGGGCGGAGGCCTTCCGCCAGGCCGGTGTCACGCCCGCCGACATCGACACGGTGCAGCTCTACGACAGCTTCACGATCACCGTGCTGCTGCTGCTGGAGGACCTCGGCTTCTGCCCGAAGGGCGAGGGTGGGCGCTTCGTGGCGAGCGGCGCGCTCCGGTTGGGCGGCAAGCTGCCGCTGAACACCGACGGCGGCGGGCTCAGCTGCACCCATCCGGGCATGCGGGGGATCTTCCTGCTCGTCGAGGCTGTGCGCCAGCTCCGCGGCCAGGCCGGGCAGGCGCAGGTGCCCGATGCGTCGCTGGCCCTGGCCTGCGGCTCGGGCGGATGGTTGTCCTGCATCGGCGCCACGATCCTCGGGCGCGACGCGCCGTGAACCGCGACCCCGCCGGCGACGTCGCCGCGTCCCTCGGCCGGCGGCCCCTGCCCCTGCCCGACAACGTCTCCGCGCCGTACTGGGAGGCGGCCGCTCGCGGCGAGGTGCTGTACCAGGAGTGCCCGGCCTGCGGCCACCGGCAGCTCTACCCCCGGGCGTTGTGCACGGCGTGCGCCGCCGAGCCGGAATGGCGGCGGGCGAGCGGCCGCGGCACCGTCCACACCTTTACCGTCATCCGCCAGAACTGGGCCGAGCCGTTCCGCGACCTGGCGCCGTACGTCGTCGCCATCGTGGAGCTGGAGGAGGGTCCCCGCATGATGACCAACGTCACCGGCTGCGCCCCCGAGGACGTCCACATCGACATGCCGGTGGAGGCGTACGCCATCGCCGTGGAGGACGGGCTGGGCGTGCCGTTCTGGCGGCCGGCGGCCACGGGCTGAGGCGCGGGCTGAGCCGCGGACCGAGCCGTGGACTTCGACGACTCACCGGACGAGGCGGAGTTCCGGGCCCGGGCCCGCGCGTGGCTCGACGCCAATGCGCCCCGGCGGGGCGGGGCCGGCGACCTCGCATCCGACACCGCCCACGACGACGACTTCGTCAAGGCCTGCAAGGCCTGGCAGGGCCGGCTCCACGACGGCGGTTGGGCGGGCGTCACCTGGCCCGTCGAGTACGGGGGCCGGGGCCTCGGTCCCGCCTTCGAGCAGATCTTCCACGACGAGGAGGCCGCCTACGGCGTGTCCAGCGCCATGTTCGCGGTCGGCATCGGCATGGCCGGGCCGACGATCATCGAGCATGGCACCGAGCACCAGAAGGCCCGCTTCCTACCTGCGCTGCTCCGCGGCGAGGAGGTGTGGTGCCAGCTGTTCAGCGAGCCGGGCGCCGGGTCCGACCTCGCCGGCATCGGCACGCGGGCGGACCGCGACACCGAGGGCGGCGGCTGGGTCGTCAACGGCCAGAAGGTCTGGACGTCCTATGCCCGCCACAGCGACTTCGGCATCCTGCTCGCCCGCACCCACCCCGACCGCCCCAAGCACCGGGGGATCACCTACTTCCTGCTGGACATGTCCACGCCCGGCATCGAGGTCCGTCCGATCCCCCAGATGAACGGGTCGGCCGAGTTCAACGAGGTGTTCCTCACCGACGTGCGCGTCCCCGACGACCGGGTCCTCGGCGCGCCGGGGGAGGGCTGGCGGGTGGCGATGTCGACGCTCGCCAGCGAGCGCGCCCTCGTCGGCAGCGACTGGCCGGGCTTCGCCGAGGTGCTCGGCGCCGCCCGGGCCCGCGGGCTCGACCGCGACCCGGTCACGCGGCAGCGACTGGCGGTGGTGTACACGGGCGAGCAGCTCCTGCGCTTCCTCGGCTACCGCGCCAAGACCGCGCTCGGGCGGGGCGAGCCGCTCGGCCACCTGGCGTCCTCCATCAACCTGCTCTTCGCGAGCCACCTGAAGCGGACAGGCGACGTCGTGCTGTCCGTGCTCGGGGCCGACGGCCTCGTACGCGACGCCGGTGCCGGCGGCGTCGACGCAGGTACGGACGCCGACGCCGACTGGGTGTTCCTGTTCCTCACGTGGCCGTGCGTCCGCATCGCCAGCGGCACGGACGAGATCCAGCGCACCATCCTGGGCGAGCGGGCCCTCGGGCTGCCCCCGGAGGCCCGGGTCGACAAGGACGTGCCGTTCCGGGACCTCGTATCCTGCGCGACAACCCGTGCGCCTATTGGGGGCTCGACGGAGAGGCCGAGCTCACCGCCACGCCGGCCTGAACCTGAGCTCGAGGTTGAGGGTGATTGAGGACAAGAGGCCGAGCGGATCGGCACGCAGTGGGCACCGAACAGTACGGGATTTGCAGTGCAAGCCCAGGCCACACAGCTCGGCCTCCCGGCAACACTGACCACCGTGCGCCGAGACGACGTGCCTATCCGCGCACCCGCTAAGACCGTGGCACCGTGAGCCTGCGAGCCACGGCGCCGCCCAACCCGCCGGAGCTGGTCGGGGCCTGGCGCCACAGCGGCCGGCTCACGGACGAGCGGATCGGCTGGTGCCTGGATCGGGCCGCCGACCAGTGGCCCGCACGCGCCGCAGTCGTAGCGGGCGGCATAACCCACTCCTTCGCCGACCTGCGGGCACGCGCCAACGCCGTGGGCCGGGCCCTGGCGGCCGGCGGCGTGGGACGCGGTGACGTCGTGACCTGGATGCTGCCCAACGGCGTCGACGCCATCGCGGTCGCAGCCGCCGTGTGGCGGATGGGGGCGGTCAACAACCCGGTGGTGCCGATCTACCGAGAGCACGAGCTCTCGTTCGTGCTCGACCAGCTCCGCCCCGCCGCCGTGGTCACCGCCGAGCACCACCGGGGGCGGCGCCACGCCGACGAGTTCGACGACGTGCTGGCCACCCTGGGCCACCGGCCCGGCGCCCGGCTGGTGTCGGGGGCGACCCCCGGCTGGCAGTCGATCCACGACCTGAGCCCAGCGCCGCACTTGCCCCCATCCGTCGAGCCCGCTCCGGCCGACGACCCCTGCCTCGTCCTCTACACCTCGGGCACGACGGCGGCGCCCAAGGGCGCGGTCCACAGCAGCGCCACACTGCTGCAGGAGGTCCGGTCCATGCAGCGGGAGTGGGCGCTGACGTGGCGGGACGTGATGTTCATGGCCTCGCCGGTCACGCACATCACCGGCCTGCTGCAGGGCCTGCTGGTGCCCACCGCCGTCGGGGCCCGGTCCGTCCTGGTCGATCGCTGGGACCCCGAGGAGTCGGTCGACCGCATCGAGGCCGAGGGCGCCACCTACATGGCCGGCGCCACGCCGTTCCTCCAGGGGGTGGTCGAGCAGTACCAGGGCCGGGGCGTGGCGCGGCCGGCACTCCGCCAGTTCACCTGCGGCGGGTCCGCGGTCCCGCCCCACCTCGTCGAGGAGGCCGACGCTCTCGGGATCGCCGCCCACCGGGCCTGGGGGATGACCGAGTTCCCGACGACCACGCTCGCAGGGGAGAACGATCCGCTGGAGCGGCGGGCACACACCGACGGCCACCGGGCCGAGGCGGTCGAGGTCGAGGCCGTCGACGAAGACCGGCAGCCGTTGCCGGCCGGCGCCGAGGGTGAGCTGCGGGTGCGCGGGCCGGAGCGCATGCTCGGCTACGTCGATGCCGCGCTGAGCGCCGAGGTGGTCGACGGCGCCGGGTGGTTCTACACCGGCGACCTCGGCGCCGTCGACGAGGCCGGCTACGTGACCGTCACCGGGCGCCGCAAGGACATCATCAACCGGGGCGGCGAGAAGTTCAGCGCCCGCGAGATCGAGGACCTCCTGGCCCGCCACCCGGAGGTCGCCGAGGCGGCGGTGGTCGGGGTTCCGGGCGGCCGCCTCGGGGAGCGGGTGTGCGCCGCCATCGTGGCCCGGGATCGGAACGCCGCCGCCGACGCCGCGGACCTGCGTTCGTTCCTCGAGTCGCAGCGGATCGCCCGGCAGAAGATCCCCGAGGAGTTCCTCGTCGTCGACGAGCTGCCCCGCACCCCGGCCGGCAAGGTCCAGAAGTTCCTCCTCGTCGAGCGGTGGGAAGATGGGCGGCTCTACGGGGGGAGCCGTGGAGCGTGACCCGCCCCTCACAGGTCGATGAACGCCAGCGACCGGTTGATGCAGTTGAAGTCCCGCGGCGCGGCGAAGTGGTCGACGTTGCGCAGCGTCACCAGCTCCGCGTCGGGGAGCGCGCTCACGAGCCGATCGGCGGGTGCCGAGAAGTCGCGGTCGCCGAGGACGACGAGCACCGGGCAGGTCACCCGCGCCAGGTCGTCCTCGGTCAGCGGACCCTCGGGACGCCGCAGGAAGGCGGCCAGCGCCCGGGGGTCGTTGCCGGCGGTCCGGGCCAGCCGCACGAAGAGCTGCACGCCGATGTCCTCCGCCGCCACCTCGCCAGCGCCGGACTCGAGGGCCCGGGCGAGCGGCTCGCGGTCCTCGGGCCGGAGGACGTTGTCGCCCACGCCGATGACGACCAGCTTGCGCAGCTGTGCGGGGTCCTCCGACGCCAGCCCGAGCAGGAGCCGGGCCCCGGTGGAGAACCCGATGGCGTCGACCGGTGCGTGGGGCGCAAGGACGTCGGCCAGCGCGCCCTGCACGTCGGCGTACGCCGCCGGGTCGGTCGCCGCCGGCGACTCCCCGTGCCCCGGCAGGTCGATGCGCAGGACCTTCCGGCCGCCGTCGGCCAGCAGGTCGGTCCATCCGTTGTGCTCCCAGCCGTGGGCGTAGGACGAGGCGAAGCCGTGCACCAGCGCTACCGGGGGATGGTCGGGCATGGGCCGACAACCTAATGGGCCCTCGCGAACGTCATCGTGGCCGGGGTGGTTCGGGCCTTGACTTCGAGCGTGCTCCAGCCCGTACCGTCGACGAGATGCGACCCCTCGACGACGTCATCCTGGTGACCGGCGCCACCGACGGGCTGGGCCGTGGCGTCGCCGAGCGGCTGGCGGCCGGCGGTGCCACCGTGCTGCTCCACGGCCGCGACGACGAACGCGGTGCGACCACCATGCGGGAGATCGGTGAGGCCACGGGCAACGAGCGGCTGCGCTGGTACCGGGCCGACCTGGCCTCACTGGCCGATGTGCGGGCGCTGGCGGAGCGGGTGAACGCCGAGGAGCCGCGGCTCGATGCGCTGGTGAACAACGCCGGCATCGGGACGACGCTCCCCGGCGACGGCGCCCGCCAGGTCAGCGCCGACGGCTACGAGCTGCGGTTCCAGGTCAACTACCTGGCGCACTACCTGCTGACCCGGCTGCTCTTGCCGATCCTCGAGCGTTCGGCGCCCGCCCGGATCGTCAACGTGAGCTCGGCCGGCCAGGCGCCCATCGACTTCGACGACGTGATGCTCGAGCGGCACTACGAGGGCTACCTCGCGTACTGCCGGTCGAAGCTCGCGCAGATCATGTCCACGATCGACCTGGCTGACGACCTGGCCGGTCGCGGCCTGACCGTCAACGCCCTGCACCCGGGCACCTTCATGCCCACCAAGATCGTCACCCACGCCGGCATCGACCCGCTCACGCCGCTCGACCAGGGTGTCGACGCCACCGTCCGGCTCGTGGCCGACCCGGCGCTCGACGGCGTGACCGGGCGCTACTTCGACGGCCAACGCGAGTCCCGGCCCAACCCGCAGGCGGGCGACGCCGCCGCCCGCCGCCGGCTGCGCGAACTGTCCGACCGCCTGGTCGGGCTGGCGGTGAGGCAGGGCTGACGCCGCCGCGTGGCGGCACCGGAGCCGCACGCTCCTAGCCTGAACCACCGTGACCGAGCCCGCCGCCGCCAGCACCGCCGCGGCGACCGCCCCGGCGACGCCGCCCGTCGCCAAGCGGTTGCCGGTGGAACGCCGTGTGCACGGGGAGACCGTCGTCGACGAGTACGCGTGGCTGCGCAACCGCGACGACCCCGAGGTGATCGCGCACCTCGAGCGCGAGAACGCCTACCTGCGGGAGGTGCTCGCACCCACGGCCGGCCTGCGCCAGACCGTGTTCGACGAGATCAAGGCGCGGACGCAGGAGACCGACCTCACCGTGCCGGTGCGGAAGGGACCGTGGTGGTACTACGGCCGCACCGTCGAGGGCCAGCAGTACGCGATCCAGTGCCGGCGCACCGAGGCCGGGGACGCCGCCACCGAGCAGGTGCTGGTCGACTTCAACGAAGTGGCCGGGGACTCGCCGTACCTGGGCGTGGGAACGTTCGACGTCAGCCCCGACCACCGGATCGTGGCCTACTCCGTCGACTTCGACGGCGCCGAGCTCTTCACCATGAGGTTCAAGGACCTGGAGAGCGGCGCACAGCTCCCCGACGAGATTCCCGGCACGTACTACGGCACGGCATGGTCGGCCGACAGCGACACCTTCTTCTACGTCACCCCCGACGAGGCCAGGCGGCCCTACCGGCTGTGGCGCCACCGCCTGGGCACTGACGTGTCGGCCGACGAGCTCGTGTACGAGGAGGAGGACCAGCGGTTTTTCCTCGGGGTCCATCTCAGCCGCAGCGAGCGGTTCATCGTGCTCGGCCTCGACAGCATGGTGACGAGCGAGGCGTGGGTGTTGCCGGCCGACGACCCCGCCGGCGAGTTCCGCATGGTCGAGCCCCGGCGCGCTGGCGTCGAGTACGACGTCGACCACCAGGGCGACCGGTTCCTCATCGTCACCAACGACCAGGCGCAGGACTTCCGGCTCGTCGAGGCGCCCGTCGTCTCCCCCGGGCGCGAGCACTGGCGCGACGTGATCCCCCACGTGCCCGGCACCCGGATCCAGGGCGCCGAGGCGTTCGCCGGCCACGTGGTCGTGCACCTCCGACGCGACGGGCTGACGGGCCTCCGGGTCATCCGCACCGCGGACGGGGCCACCCACGACGTCGAGTTCGACGAGCCCGTGTACACCGTGGTCGCGGCGGGCGACAACCCCGAGTACGACTCGACGCTCTACCGGTTCCACTACACCTCGCTGGTGACGCCGGCCTCCGTCTACGACTACGACCTCGACGCCAGGACCCGGGCGCTGCGCAAGCGCCAGCCGGTGCTGGGCGACTTCGACCCCGATCGCTACGAGTCGAGGCGCGAGTGGGCGACCGCCCCCGACGGCACCGCGGTGCCGGTCTCGCTGGTGCGGCGCCGGGACCGTCCGGACGGGCCGGCGCCGACGCTGTTGTTCGGCTACGGGGCCTACGAGGCGAGCATGGACCCCGGCTTCTCGATTGCCCGGCTGTCGCTGCTCGACCGCGGGGTGACGTTCGCGATCGCCCACGTCCGGGGCGGCGGCGAGCTGGGGCGCAGCTGGTACGAGGACGGCAAGCTGCTGCGCAAGCGCAACACGTTCACCGACTTCATCGCCGCCGCCGACCACCTGATCGCGCGGGGCTACACGCGCCCGGACCTGCTCGCCGCTCGGGGCGGAAGCGCCGGCGGGCTCCTGATGGGAGCGGTGGCCAACCTCGCGCCCGAGCGGTTCCGGGCGATCGTCGCCGAGGTGCCCTTCGTCGACAACGTCAACACCATCCTCGACCCCACCCTCCCCCTCACCGTGATCGAGTGGGAGGAGTGGGGGAACCCGGCCGCTGACCCCGAGGCCTACCGCTACATGCGCTCGTACTCGCCCTACGAGAACGTCGACCGCCACCCCTATCCCGCCATCCTCGCCACCGCCGGCCTGAACGACCCGCGGGTCTCCTACCACGAGCCCGCCAAGTGGGTCGCCCGCCTCCGCGCCACGGCCACCGGTGCCACGCCCGTGCTGCTCAAGGTCGAGATGGGTGCGGGGCACTCGGGCCCGTCGGGCCGCTACGACGCCTGGCACGACGAGGGGCTCGTCCTCGCCTTCGTGCTCGACCAGCTCGGCGCCGCGTCCTGACCGCCGCCGCAACCGTGCCCACTACCTTTGCGGGCGGATGCAGATCGTCTATGTCGCTGGGGACGCGCG
>JBKOUY010000058.1:0-15719 GCA_046723645.1 Actinomycetota bacterium
GAAGGCCCGCACTGAGCCGCAGCCCGCGGCCGAGGCGGACGGCGCCGCAACGTCTCCAACCCCCGCGGACACCGAGGCCGATCCGGCGGGGGCGCCGCCAGAGGCTCAAGAGGCACAGGAGGCGACGGCCAAGTAGTTCCCCGCGGGAGGCGTTCCGCCGCCCGGGCCCGGGCATGGATGTGGACCCATGAGCGACGCGCACTACGAGGTCACGCCGATCGGAACGGTCCGGTCCCCGCTGACCGACCGGGCGGCCGCGCCGAAGCAGGGCTACGAGGGCTCGCCCGATGCCTGGCTCGAGTTCGTCCCTGGCGTGCTGGAGGGGCTGGAGGACATCCGGTCGGGCGACCGGGTGATCGTGCTGACGTGGCTCGACCGGGCGCACCGCGACGTCCTGCGGACCCGTCCCCGCGACGATCCGGCCAATCCCGAGGTGGGCGTCTTCAGCACTCGCTCCCCCGACCGTCCGAACCCCATCGGACTCCACGTCGTCGAGGTCCTCTCGACGGACGGTGGCCGTCTCGAGGTCCGCAACCTCGAGGCCCTCGACGGGACGCCGGTCATCGACCTCAAGCCGGTGCTCCCGGGCGTGCCGGACGGCTGAAACGGGCTCGGCGTCGGGCGCGCGTTCAGTGATGGCGCGGGACGATCACCGATTCCATGCTGCCGCGGCCGCGGTAGCGGCCGGTCTCGATCTCCTCGTCCCAGCGGGCACCGCATGCCTCGCAGGTGCACGAGTCGAGGTGCAACGAACCGATGTAGAGCCGTTCAACCTGGTAGGCGTGGCAGAAAGGGCACTGAAGGTGCCCGCAGTCGTCATCATCCATAGGGTCGGCGCCTGTTCCCCTGTCGGACCTGGTCTTTCCCATGACCACCCGCATCCTCCGGTTCGACCTCATCACCATACCGGAGGTTTCGCCGATTTTCGCGCCAGCCGCCTCACGCAACGTGAGATGGAGCCCTTCATTGCAGTCAGAGTGCGATGACTAGGGTGAACGGCATGAGCGAGCGAGCCCCCAGTGGCACGACCGAAGGCCAGGAGCTGCGACCGACGCCCGTCGAGCTCGAGCGCCGCGGACAGTGCGCCGTCATCCGGATAAACCGACCCGAGGCGCGCAACGCCGTCAACGGTGCGGTGGCGCAGGGCATCGAGAATGCGATCGACGAGGTCGAGGCCGACGACGACGTCTGGGTCGCGATCCTCACCGGCGAACCGCCGGTGTTCTCGGCCGGTGCCGACCTGAAAGAGATCAACGCCGGGCATGGGGCCAGCCTGCAGACCGAGCGCGGCGGCTTCGCCGGGATCGTGCGGCGCGAGCGGAGCAAGCCTGTCATCGCTGCGGTCGACGGTCCGGCCCTCGCGGGCGGCACCGAGATCGTCCTCGCGTGCGACCTGGTCGTCGCGTCGACCAGCGCCACGTTCGGCGTCCCCGAGGTCAAGCGGTCGCTCGTGGCCGGCGCGGGTGCACTGTTCCGCCTAGGCCGCAAGCTCCCGTTCAACCTTGCGATGGAGCTGGTGCTCACCGGTGACCCCATCAGCGCCGATCTGGCCCACCGGCATGGCCTGGTCAACAGGCTGGTCGAACCCGGGCAGGCGCTCGACGCCGCGATGGCGCTGGCCGACCAGATCTGCGCCAACGCCCCGCTGGCCGTCCGCGCCAGCCGCCGGGTCGTGGTCGAGGCGACGCAGGCGCCCGACGAGGTGGGCTGGAAGATGTCGATGGACGCCATGGCCGGTGCGGTCGGGAGCGAGGACTTCAGTGAGGGCCTGACCGCGTTCATCGAGAAACGGCCGCCCCAGTGGAAGGGTCGATAGTGGGGCGGCCCACTGTGGCCCTACGCGCTCACTGCTGATCGGGCCGCAGCACGCCGTGAGTGGTCAGGAACTCGGCGAGCCCGTCGACCAGCGGCCAGGCGGCCACGTCTGCGAGCGCGACCCAAGCGACGTCGTCGGCGTCGTCGCCGGCGCTGGCGCGCTCGGGCGGGTCCAGCACGGTAGCCAGGAAGTCGAGGATCACGTAGTGGTATCCGTCGCCGATCCTCTCGACCCACCCCACGAAGTCACCGCAGGTCGCCCGGAGGCCCGTCTCCTCGCGTAGCTCGCGGACAACGGCTCCGCCCAGCGTCTCGCCCGGCTCGACCCGCCCGCCCGGCACGGACCACCTGCCGAGCCCGGGCCCAGCGGCGCGCCGCACCAGGAGCAGCCGGCCGTCGACGACCGCCACCGCGCCGGCGCACACCTCGGGCGGCGGGGAGGTCCCGCCCATCACGACAGCGGTCGATGCACCACGATCGCCCGCGCCACCAGGCCGAACGACTCGAAGAAGTTCTTGGTCTCCCGGTCACCCGGCAGCGCCAGGCTGTCGACCCCGAAGCAGCCCCGGGCGCGGCACCAGTCGATCAGGTGGTTCATGAGCGTCTCGCCCACGCCCACGGCGCGGGCGCCGGGATCGACGTAGATGTCGTCGATCACGCCCAGCAGTCCCCCGTCGAGCAGCTTCTCGAGCCGCACCACGCCGTAGCCGACCACCACGGCGTCGAGCGTCCCGACCGCAACCTCGTGGTCGGGGGACCCCAGGGCGGACCGCAACGCCGCCTCCTGTGGCGCCGGCCGTCCCTCTCGGCGCGCCCACAGGGCGCCACCCTTCTGGTCGAGCTTCTCCGCGATCGCCGCGCCGGCCAGCGCCACCAGGTAGGGGATGTCCGCCTCCTCGGCCGTGCGAGCCGCCTCCTCCGGCGTGGTGCCCGGAGGACGCTCCGGCGCGGCGGTCATTGCAGCTGGGCGACCTTGTTGAGGATCGTCTTGCGGCCGCGATGCGCCACCTCGTAGGCGCGGACGGCCTCGAGCTCGTCGAGGGTCAGGCCGGGCAGCCGGGTGACGACCTGCGAGGCCGACAGGCTGTCGTAGTCGGTGATGGCGAGGTCGGCGACGTCGGGACCGGGGTCTGACGGCTCGACGGCAGTGGCGGTGCCCCGCTCGGCGCGACCGGCGCTGGGCCGGGGCTCACGCGTGTCGCTGCCGTCGCCGGGGCGATCATCGTCGTCGGCGGGCAGGACGCCGAGGGCCCGGAGGAGCCCGGTGGTCTGTTCCTCGAGTCCGGCCAGTCGGCGGCGCATCTCGGCCTCGCCCTGGCGGACTGCGAACTGACCGAAGAGTCGGGCGTTGCGCGTGTGCACGCGGCCCTGCTCGGCGAGCTTGGGCAACAGCGTCGGGGCCTCGAAGAACAGCCCGATGGGCACGTAGACGAGCAGGTCGGCGAGCTGGTCGGCCGGTGTCCTCTCATCGTTGTCGGTCACTGAACGATCCTCCCAGGTGCGAACGCGGCCAGCCAGCCCGGGCAGCTCACACGCAGTCGGTGCAGAGCATCAGGTCCGGATCGGCGAGCTGGCTCGGGTGCTTGACCAGGAAGCACGACTGGCAGACGAACTCACCGGGCCGCTTGGGCTGGATGCGTCCCGTGCCGTCGCCCCGCTCGTCGGTCTCCGGCTGCTCCTCGTCGTCCTCCTCCTCGCCGTCGTCGGGTTGCGCAGCGATGCGGTCCTTGAGGATCGTGTCGAGGTCGGCCTCTACGTCGTCGGGGTCGACGTCGTCGTCGTCCTCTTCTTCCTCGTCGTCGTCGGCGCGGCGAGTCTTGGTGGCGGTCGCCTTCGCCTTGGGCGCGGGCTCGGTCTCGACTTCGTTTTCTTCCTCCTCGTCGTCGAGCTCCTCGAACTCCTCGTCGTCCGCGAGGTCGTCGTCGTCGCTGGCTAGCGCCTCGTCGAGGTCCTCGGGCTCGGCCGCGAAATCGTCTTCGTCGTCGAGGTCCTCCTCGTCGAACTCCTGGTCTTCAATCTCTTCGTCAGCCATCACGTCCCTTCACCATGCGGCCCAGCGCGGCCGGATCATAGGCACGCCACCCAACACACCGAGAGTCGGCTATATGCCCGGCCGCTGGGGAGTGCCGATCCGGGCGGTGAACCCGTTCATAGGGGCCGCGCGGCGGGTCAGGGTATCGACCGGTGGCATCACCTGTTAGTGACAGTCGTCACACCAGGGCCGGTCCCCGAACCCGTTGGGGTGGAGCTAGTGGGGTGGCTCGTAGCGCCCCACTAGCGGGACGCGCGCCGCTGCTCGGCCCGGCGCTCGGACGCGATCCGCTCCAGGTCGGGCTCCGGGGAGTGATCGGCGAACCGCATCGCCTCCGCCACGGCGCGATGGCCCGCCTCCTCGGCGATCAGCCGGTGCATCTCTTGGGCCACGGCGCGGTACGCAGGGTGGCCTTGGGGCGTGGTGCGGAGCTCGATCAGGTGCATGGCCTCGCGGGCGTTCATCTCCATGACGAAGCGGATCCGGTACGCCAGCGACACGGCGTACGGCGCCTGCACGGGGAATCGTTCGGCGAGCGCGTCGTGCAGGGCGGCCGAACGCTCCATCGCCTCGTCGAACGTGGCGGTGAGGCCCGCGAGGTCGACGGCCTCGGGCCGCGTGTAGCCGTGGCGGGGCGACAGCGGCTGCCATTCGATCGTGAGGAGCCGGTGTCGCTGCAGGTCGCGGAAGGCGCCGTAGTCGGCCAGGACGTCGAACCGGTAGCTCGGCCGCTCGAAGGCGCGCCCGGGGCGCTGGCGGCGGTTAGTCCGCTCCCCCACATAGGCCCGCACGACGGCCAGGCGTTCGTCCACCGACATGGTGCGGACGCGGGCCTCGATGTCGTCGTGGGCCAGCCGGGCGTAGGGGTAGAGCATCGAGGCGACGAGCTTGACCTCGGCGTCGGGGTCGAAGTCGACCAGGCGCACGCTCGGCGCCTCGTCGCCTCCCGGCTCGTCGGGGAACAGCTGCTCCGCCAGCTCCCCCATGTGTGTGCGGGTGCCGGCCAGGTAGGTGCTGGCCGCCACCCCCCGATCGGTGAGGTCCACCCGCTTGAGGAAGCTTGGGATCACCTTGCGCAGCTCGGTGAGCATCAGGTCGGCGTAGCTGCGGGCCTCGGGCAGGGGGTGGGCTCGCATGCGCAGCAGCAGCGACTCGTACCCCTGGCCGGTGCCGTAGATGCCGACATTGGACAGCGAGGCGGCCGGCAGCACGCCGCGCACGGCGTCGAGGGACTTGGCCTTCAGGGCCTGCCGGTAGATGAAGTCGCTGTCGGCCGGGTCCTTGGGAAAGCGCTCACGGAAGAAGTCGGTCATGGTCGACGCCAGCTCGCCGTAGGTGTCGAAAAGCCGGTCGAGGTCGCCGACGTAGCGCAGGCCGAGATGGCTGCCGACCACCGCCGGGTCCCGGTGGTAGCGGTAGCGGCCGCCGATGCGGGCGTCGTAGGCGATGTAGCGGGTCGATTGCTCGAGGTACGACATCAGGCGGCCCCGCTCGAGGACCTTGGTCAACAGGTTTGACGCCTGCTCGCACGCCAGGTGCACGCCCCCCAACTGCGCCACGGAGTCGTCGCCGTACTCGAGGAACACCCGGTCGTACAGCTCCTCGGCACGCTGCAGGCCGACGGTGGCGTCGACCGACGCGTCGCCCGCGATGTCGAGGTCGCCCACGAACTCGTCGAGGAACAGCCGGCGAAGGCTCTTGGGCGAACGGGAGTAGCGGGCGAACAGGGCCCCCTTCACCACCTCCGGCAGGTTGACGAGGGCAAACACGGGGCCGTCGAGATTGGTGAAGTACCGCCTCAGGACGTCGGCCTCGGCAGGGGTGAACTCCTCGCTGACGTAGACAGTCATAAGGGAGGCCGATGGTACGTGCGCTACCCCAGCCAGCAGGGGATCCCGCCACCGCCCGGGATCGGGTGGCCGCCCACTAGCGGCCCCGGCGGGCGCCGACCGTCGCCTCCCACTCGGCCCGGGCCGAGCCCACCAGCCCGTCGTCCAGCCACAGGTCGGCCACCGTGAACGCCAGCGCCTTGGCGCCGTCGATCACCGCCCGGTCGCCCTCGGGCCCCCCAGCGAAGCCGGCGAACGCGGGGGTATGGATGGGCACGCCCAGGGGTGCCACCTGGATCATGGGGTGGATCGCTGGCAGCTCGTAGCTGACGTTGCCCATGTCGGTGCTGCCGACGACTCGGCCCTTCGGCGAGGGCGGCCTCACCGTGCGGCCCAGCGCCTCGGCGTTGGCGCGGTACCGCTCACCGATGGCCCGGTTGTCCAGCATGTCGGCGTAGACGACGTCACTCCACTCGACCTCCATCTGGCAGCCGGCGGCGTCGGCACCGCCCTGCAGGCACGCGAGGAACCGCGCCTTCAGGCGGTCCAGCCCGCCCAGCTTCGGCGACCGGACCATCCACTGGCTGCGCGCGACGGCCGGCACGATGTTCGGCTTGTCGCCGCCGTGGGTGATGACTCCGTGGATCCGCTCGCCTGGCGCGATGTGCTGGCGTAGCGCCGCCACGTTGACGTAGCCGAGCACGGCGGCGTCCAGCGCGTTGCGGCCGCGGTGCGGATACGCCGCCGCATGCGCCGCCTCGCCTCGGTAGCTCACCTCCACCTCGTGGACCGCGATCACGTCCATCGCCAGGAGGTCGGCGTCAGCGGGATGGACCATGAGCGCGGCGTCGACGCCAGCGAACGCGCCCGCGTCGATCAACCGCAGCTTGCCGCCGCCGCCCTCCTCTGCCGGCGTGCCGATCACGACTACCTGGCCCCCGAGCTCCTCGGCGAGCGCGGCCGCGGCCAGGCCCGCCCCGAGGCCGGCGGCGGCGATGACGTTGTGGCCGCAGGCGTGCCCGATTGCGGGCAGGGCGTCGTACTCGCACAGGACGGCGACGGTGTGGCCGGACGAGCCGGCGTGCGCCTCGAACGCAGTCGCGATGCCGCGGGCGGAACGGGTGACGCGCAGACCCTCGTCCTCGAGCACCCCGGTCAGAAGGTCGTGGGCGAAGCGCTCCTCGTAGCCCAGCTCGGGGTGGGCGTGGATCTGGCGCGACAGGTCGACCAGGACGTCGTGGCGCCGGTCGACCTCCGCGGCGAGGCGGGTCTTGGTGTCGGACAGGTCGGTGGCGGGGCCGTCCATCCCGTCAACGTAGCTGTCGGTCGTCGCGGCCGATCAGGACGGGTGCCGCAGCACGACCTTTCCGAGCTGCGCGCCGGTGCGGAGCCGCTCGAGCGCCGCCGGGTAGTCCTCGAGGTCGAACAACTCGTCGACCGTCACCGGCAGTCCCTGGGCCACGAGGCGGGTCACGTCGTCGAACTCCGGGTAGGAGCCCATGGTCGAGCCGATGATCTGGATCTGCTTGTAGAACAGGCGCGGCAGGCTCAGCTCGACCTTCTGGCCCGAGGTGCCACCGCACACCACCAGCCGGCCCCCGGGGCGCAGCGCCCGCATCGAGCGGTCCCACGTCGCCGGGCCCACGCTCTCGACCACCACGTCGACCTGCACCGGCCAGTCGCCGTCGGAATCGAACGCGTCGGCGGCCCCCAGCTCGATCGCCCGCCGGCGCTTGGCGTCGTCGCGCGACGTCGCGTACACGACCGCGCCCAGCCGCACGGCCACGGCCAGGGCGGCGGCGCTCACCCCTCCACCGACCCCGACCACGAGCACGGTCTCGCCGGCGATCACGGCCGCGCGGCGGAGCATGCGCCAGGCGGTGAGGGTGGCGAGCGGATAGGCGGCGCACTCCTCCCAGGTGCGGCCCGGCGGGCGGGGCACGACGTTGCGCTCAGGGACCACCAGCAGCTCGCCGTGGCCGCCCCAGCGGTGCTCCCCCACGATCTCGAAGCCGGCGCCGAGCGGTGAGTCGATGCCGTGCGCCACCACAGCCTCGAGCGGCGCCACGGCGGGGTTGACGACGACCTCGTCCCCGGGCCGCACCCGGGCGACATCGTGCCCGACCGCGTCGACGGTCCCGGCGACGTCGCAGCCGGGGACGTGCGGCAGCGGGGGCTGCGGCATCCCCCGGGTCAGCCACAGGTCCATGTGGTTGAGGGCGGAGGCGACCGGCCGCACCCGCACCTCGCCCGCGCCCGCCACGGGATCCGCGACCTCGCCGAAGCGGTAGGTGCCGGGTGACTCGTCGAGGATCCAGGCGCGCACGGACGCCGAAGCTAACGACGCCCGGTCACACCACGCAGATCAGCGCGTCGGGCTCGATGCGGACCGACAGGGTCGTAGCGACGCCGATGCGCTCGCCGTCGAGCCACACGTCCGCCGGGCGATCGAACCGCGTCTGGAACGCCGGGCGGCGGGACTGCTCGATGGCGGGATGAGGGACGTGGGCACCGACGTCGAACCGGCGGCGCGCCCTCACGCGGTCGGCGAACGTCATCTCGGGTCCCACGACAAAGATGTCGAGGAGGCCGTCGTTGGGATGCGCCCGGGGAGCGACGTCCCAGTCGCCGAGGAACTCGGCGTTCATGGCCGCCAAGAGGGATCCCCGCCACCACGAGCGGCGCGCCACCAGGTGGGCCACGAACCAGTGCAGCCGTCCGTCCAAGAGCACCGCGCCGAGGTCGACCGGCAGGCGCACGGCCTCGCCCGATCGCAGGCGGACCACGTCACCCCTGCCGCCGAGGGTACGGCAGAGGTCGCCACCCGCCAGCCCCAGCGGCGGGGGCCGCTCCCCCGCCCGCCGGGCACGCTCGACGACCCGGCGCGCCTCGGCGTCGCTGCGCACGACGACCCCGTCCTCGGCGAGGGTCCCCGGCTCCCCCCACCCCTCGCCCTTCCGGACCGTCACGGGGCGTCCAGCGCGTGCGCGGTCGGGGCGCCCACCACCTCGTCGAGCGTCGACGAGATCGACACCACGCCCCGGTGCAGCGCGTCCGCGGCCTGGCGGGCGGCGCGGGCGGTGTCGGGATCGGGCGCGACCTCGCCGATCTGGCGGACGAGGTCGATGAGCGTCTTGATGTTGCGAACGAAGTCCCCGCCGGACACGTCCTCGTCACCCAGCACCTCGCCCAGGGGCTCCCCCGCCGCCCACGCGTGGGCCAGCGCCAGGAAGCCGGGATCGGGCGGACGGGTGGCCGGCAGGCCGGCCGCCTCCTCGTCGGCGCGCAGCTCGTCCGCCAGCCGCTCCAGCTCGGCCGAACGGCCGCGCACCAGCCGCGACGGGAACCACGCGGGCGGGCCCGGCCCCGGGCCCCGGTGCTCGTAGGTGAAGCACGACACCAGCCCGGCGAGGGCGGCCGGGTCCAAGTCGTCGAGCAGGCCGCTGGCCATGGCCTCGGCCACCAGCAGGTCGCTCTCGTGGTAGGTCCGGGCCAGCACCTCGCCGCGCGGGGTGAGCGCCCAGCCGTCGAGGTAGCCCCAGGCCTCGAGCAGCCGAAGCACCCGGTCGAAACGGCGGGCCAGCGATTCCGTGCGCGACCGGACCTCGCGTCGCATGTCCGACAGCTCGCGCCGCGCCCGGTCCAGCTGGCCCAGCGCCCGGAGGTGCCGGTCACGGTCCGGGCAGTGGTGCACCGGGTGGCCGACCAGCGGCGCCGGCTCGGGCGCCGGCTCCGGGGAGGCCGCCGCATCGGAACGCGAGGGCCTCGGCGCCAGCGGGGCCCGCCGCACCTCGTCGGCCAGCTTGCGCTGGAAGGCCCGGTTGTTGGGCGCATAGGGCGTGGGCATCTCCACCCGCCCGAGGCGCGCGGGCGGCTCGGCGAGGTCGTCGGCGCCCACCGTCAGGCGGTCGCCGTCGGCGTCGACGCCGCGCACCTTGACGGCACCCCCCTTGCGATAGGCGACCGACAGCACCGCCAGCCGGCGGCCGGCCACCTCGACGACGTCGCCGGGCATGAGCCGCGACAGCGCGTACTCGACCGCCCCGGGCATGGCCGGCCGGGCCGCCGGGGCTTCGCCGTGGGCCTCGCGCAGCTCCCGGTAGTCCTCGATGTCGCCGCGGTCGCACGCGGCCTCGCGCTCCAGGCGGGCGATGCGCTCCTGCTGACGCTCGATGCGGGTCTCGAAGCGCACGACGGCCCGGTCGGCCTGGAACTGGGCGAACGACAGGTTGAGTAGGTGGTGGGCGTCCGCGGGCTCGTAGCGCCGCACGAGGTTGGCGGCCATGTTGTACGTCGGCCGGAACGCCGAACGCAGCCCGTATGTCCGGCTCGACGCCAGCGAGGCCACCTGGTCGAACGGCACGAACGGCGACCAGAGCACGATGGCGTAGCCGAGGTCGTCGATGCCCCGCCGCCCGGCCCGGCCCGTGAGCTGCGTGTACTCACCCGGAGTGAGGAATGCGCGGGCCTCGCCCGTGAACTTGGTCAGCCGCTCGATCACGACCGTGCGGGCCGGCATGTTGACCCCCAGGGCCAGGGTCTCGGTGGCGAACACGGCCTTGACCAGCCCCTCCACGAAGCAGGCCTCCACCGCCTCCTTGAACGGCGGGACCATGCCTGCGTGGTGGGCCGCCAGGCCCATCTCGAGCGCCGCCTCCCAGCGGTCGTAGCCGAGGACGTCGAGGTCGTCGTCGGTGAGCGCCGCCGTCCGCTCCTCGACGATCTCCCGGATCCGGGCCCGCTCGTCGGGCGTGGTCAGCCGCAACCCCGCGTCGAGGCAGGCGCTGACGGCGTCCTCGCACCCCATCCGGCTGAAGATGAAGTAGAGAGCCGGCAGCATCCCGCGTTCCGCCAGCATCTCGACCACCTCGGGTCTGCGGGGCGTGAAGAAGCGTCGCCGGGACCGTCGTGGTGGCCCCCGCCGGGACCCGCGCCCGTGCAGGGTGTCGTTGTCCAGGCGCTCGGCCTCGGTGTTCGGCCGCCCGTCGATCAGGGTCGGCAGCAGGTGGGGTCGCTCGCTCTGGCGGTCGCCGACCAGGTACAAGTTGCGCAGCTCGACCGGCCGCTGCTCCTCGAGCACCAGCGTGGTCGGCCCCCGCACCGTCTCCAGCCACTCGGCGACCTCCTCGGCGTTGGACACGGTGGCCGACAGGCAGACCAGCCGCACCTCCGCCGGGAGGTGGATGATGACCTCCTCCCACACCGGGCCGCGGTAGGCGTCCTGCAGGTAGTGGACCTCGTCGAGCACCACGAACAGCAGCCCGTTCAGCGCCGGGGAGCCGGCGTAGATCATGTTGCGAAGCACCTCGGTGGTCATCACCACCACGGGCGCATCGCCGTTGATGCTGTTGTCCCCGGTCAGCAGGCCGACGTTGTCGGCGCCGTGCCGCCGCGCGAGATCGGCGAACTTCTGGTTGGACAGCGCCTTGATGGGCGTGGTGTAGAAGGCCTTGCCTCCCTCGCGCAGCGCCCGGGCAACGGCGTGCTCGGCCACCACCGTCTTGCCCGAGCCCGTTGGCGCGGCGACCAGCACCGACCGGCCCCCGTCGAGCGCGTCGATGGCACGGAGCTGGAACGGATCGAGCTCGAACGGGTACGTGACACCGCCGGCGCCGTCCGGCCCGACGCCGGACGCGGGGGGCACGACGGTCACGTCGGGTCCCGGCGTGCCTGCCGCTTGGCGATGAATGCCCCGATGAGGATGGCGATCTCGTAGAAGAGGACCATCGGTACGGACAGCATGAGCATGCTGATGGGGTCGCCGGAGGGCGTGATCACCGCCACGAGGATGCAGATGCCGACGATGGCGAACCGGCGGGCCCGGCGCAGCGTGTTGGTCTCGACGATGCCGGCCATCTGGAAGAAGATGAGCACGATCGGGAACTCGAACCCGATGCCGAAGGCCAGCATCATGTACGTGATCAGCCTGAAGTACTTGCCCGCGGTGTAGCCGGTGACGAAGCCCTCGCCGCCGATGTCGATCAGGAAGTCGAAGGCACGGGGCAGGGTGAAGTAGGCGAGCGTGGCGCCGAGCACGAACAACACGAGTGCGGAGACGACGAACGGCACGGCATACCGCTTCTCGTTGGCGTAAAGGCCGGGGCTGACGAATCGCCAGATCTGCCACAGCAGCACCGGCATGGCGAACCCCACGCCTGCGTACACGGACGTCCGCATGCGGATGCTGAACCCCTCGAGGGGGTCGGTCTGGAGCAGCCTCCCGCCGCCGATCGTCGGGTGCGAGCCCGCGATGTCCTTGTACGGCTGAATGAGGACGTCGAAGATCTGCGGGTAGAGGATGAACCCCGCGAGCATCCCGAGACCCACGGCGACGACGCAGATGATGAGCCGGTGACGCAGCTCGCTGAGGTGCTCGACGAGCGTCATGCCCTGCTCGGGCGACGCCCTCTCCGCGGTGCTCATCACTGATGGCTCGCCGGCACTACGTGCTCGTTCACGACGGTCTCCTAGGAGGCGGCGCGCTCGTCACCGAGCTCCGGCCCTGATTCGGGCCCCGGCGCCCCTTCGGATGTCGGCCGGTCGGCGGGGCCCACGATGGCGTCGAGCGCGTCGGCGATCACCGGCGCCACGCTCGTGCCGCGGCCGGCGTCGTCGACGTCGGGTTCGAGCGCGGGCTCGAATGCGCCGTCCGCGGGCGCCGGGTGCTCCTCGGGGCCGCCGTCGTCCCCGGCGTCGTCGTCAGCGAGGTCGGGGTTCGCCTCGGCCACCGCCGCGGCGAGGGGCACCGCCTCCTTGTGCCGCGGCGGGCCGGCGTCATCGGCGACGTCGCTGTCCTCGAAGGCATCGCGCAGCTCCTGCTGGAACCCCGACGAGATGCGGCGCACCTCCCCCACCACCCGCCCGAACGTGCGCATGGCGTCGGGAAGGCGCTGAGGGCCGAGCACGATCAACGCGATGATCACGATGACCAGCAGCTCGCCGCCGCCGATGTTGAACATGGTGCGAGTGTATGGGGGTTGGTTCCCTCGATCACGGCGCCGGCGCGGATACCGGGTGCCGCCGGGACAGCTCCGCGGCTCGCTCGCGGGTCCCACGCAGCCCCGCCGTCACCCCCGTCAACCGGTGCCGCAATTCGCCGAGCCGTCGCAGCTCGATCGCCAGGTCTACCGTGGCGTCCTCCAAGGCTCGGGCCCGTGCCGCCACCAGCCCGGTGCCGACGGCCGCCGCCACCACGGGAACGGTCCAGAGCAGGTCCACCGGTCGCGAAACCTAGCGGAGCGCGTGCAGCACGAAGGCGTCGACCGGCTGCTCCCGGCCCTTGACGGGCACGGTCCCGAGGGCGGTGACGGTCGCCGCATCCCCGATCTGGCTGCGGGTGCGGGACCCGATCACGACCTGGCCAGGCTCCGCGAGCGCCTCCAGCCGGGCGGCGACGTTGGTGGTGTCGCCGACCGCGGTGAAGTTGCGCATCTCGGCGCTGCCGACGTTGCCGATGAGCGCCGGCCCGGTGTTGATGCCGACACGGAAGCGGGGCCACCCCGCCCTCCCGGCGGCCACCTCATCGATCGCCCGGTGCAGCCGCAACCCGGCGGCGCCCGCTTGCCGCGCGTGGTCGTCCTGCCGGACGGGCGCATTGAAGATCGCCATCACCGCGTCACCGACGAACTGCGTGACGGTGCCACCCCGATCGAGGATGACCGGGACGACGGCGCCGTAGTACGCGTTGAGCATCGCCACGACCTCGGCCGGCTGCGTGCGTTCAGAGAACGGCGTGAAGCCACGTAGGTCAGCCATGAGGACCGAGACCTCGGCGATGGTCCCGCCCAGTCCCGCCTGGTCGGGGTCCGCGATCAGCGCGGTCGCCACCGACGGTGACATGTACGAGCGGAACAGGCCCTCCATCTGCCGGTAGAGCCGGGCGTTTTCGAGCGCGATCGAGAGCTGGCTGGCGAACGACTGGAGCAGCGCCGTGTCGGCGTCGCCGAATCCGGCCCCCCGGCGGTCTCGCACCTCGAGGAAGCCCGCGGCCCGGCCCTTCACCTGGAGCGGGACCACGAGGACCTGACCGTCGGGTGACGCCACGGGGGCGAGCGATGTCATGGCGGCGCCGTGCTGTCTGTCGTCGGCACTGCCCTGCCCGTCGACGAGCGTCAGCTTCCCGTCGCGCAGCAGTCCCAGCGCCAGGTCCTGGCCGCGGAACGCGGCGCGCCCCACGGCGAGGGCCCGGGCGACGAGCGCCCCCTCGGACTGGATGACGCTGGCCTCCCGCCCGACGGCGACGAGGCCGCCGAGACGGCGGGCCTGCTCCCGCTCGGCGCCCAGCGCCTCGGCGGCGCGCTCGAGCACGGCGACCTGCTGTTCGGTGAGGTCGAATCGATCGGCGACAAGGTTGGCGGCGCGGCCCAGCTCCGCGGAGATGCCGTCCCGCCGTTCCGCATCCATGGCGGCGACGAGTTCTTCGAGCGCGGCCCGGTGGTCCCGGCGGATGCTGTCGACGGTCTGCTCCAGGGTGATGCTGTCGAACAGGCCGCGCGCCGACCCCTCCCGTTGGAACTGCACGTATGCGCTGTAGGCCACGAAGCCGAAGGCGGCGCCCATCAGCACGTGCCACTCCCACCACGACGCCTGCCAGTTCCGGCCGTACGCGATGGCGAACATCGCCAGTGCCAGGAGCGCGAATGCGGTGACGAGGCTCAGCAGCACCACGGCTGGGCGGCGGCGGTGCACGCCGAGGTACCGGTACGCCGCGAGGCCGTACAGGGCAGTGCCGCCGAACGCCAGCGCGATCAGGGGGCCCCGTGCCTCCTCGGGCGGCAACGGCTCGTCCAGGGGCGGCCACCCGGCCAGGGACACGAGCGCCCACGCCACCATCGCCGCGATCAGGCCCGCGGTGAGCGCCCAGCGCCGCCGGATCAGGCGGGCCGCCGCCGTCGGCGACCAATCGATGCCCGATGCGAGCGCCAGGAGGCCCCCCACGCACAGGCCGACAGGTGTCGCCAGCACGAAGCCGGAGTTGGGCTCCTCGAGGAGGACGCTCGGCGTGGCCAGGGCGTGCAACCCCAGGAACCCGGCCGCGATCAGGAAGGCCCATGCCACCAGCAGCAGCCGTGGATCCGAGCGCCGGCCTGCGGCCCCCGCCATCAGCACGCCGAGCACGACGTTGAGCGCCGCCGTACTCAGGACGAGCCCGAAGTGGGCGGGGTGGTTCTCCCATCGCAGGTCGAGCTGGGGGCGGGCAATCAGGAGCCACAGGACCAGCGCCGGCAGCGCGATGTGGAACGTCCACGCAGCCACCCGGACCCACGCACCCGAGCGGGTCCCGCCCCTCAGGCCCTGCACCACCCCCGCCATCCGCCGTGCGCCCCGCCGCTAGAGCCGGCGGCGGTGGGCGGCCAGCAGCTCGTCGAACCAGCCCTTGGCACCCAGCATCTCGTGGAAGTCGATCAGGTCGTCGTGGGTGAACGGTGGGCCGGCCGGGCGGGGCTCGACGAGCTCGGATGGGATCGTCCAGAGCTCGAGGCGCACACCGGAGGAGATCAGGAGGTCGATCGTGGGCCGGTCGGCCGGTCGCACCACCGGCTGGAGGCAGTTGGGACACCGGAACACGTACGTGCCGGCCTCGTTGGTCTCGCACAACCGGACCACGAGGTCGCGCGTGCCCAGCTCGACGTCACCGCAATCGCTGCACGTGGCTCTGATCAAGGTCGCCATCTGTCAATGTCTCCCTGCTCGCTCCCCCCAAGGGAGGGGGCGAACCAGACATCATGACGCCATCTCACCGATGATGTCCGATCGCCGCCGACAGGATGCCTATGCCCACCCGTGTGCCCGCCCTCAGGAATCCACCCATCGCGTTCGCCCATCGCGGTGCCAGCGCCCAGGCGCCGGAAAATACGATCGAGGCGTTTACCTTGGCCCAGCGCCTGGGAGCCACCGGCCTCGAGAGCGACGTCTGGCTCACCGCGGACGGCGAGGCGGTCCTCGACCACGACGGGGTGGTCGGCGGCCCCGTCGGCCGCCGCGTGCGCCGCCGTGTGATCGCCTCGGTCACCCGCGCACGGCTGCCCGATCACGTCCCCACC
>JBKOUY010000067.1:0-33341 GCA_046723645.1 Actinomycetota bacterium
CCGATCCGGGTCGTCGACGTGCGGCGGGCGCTTGCCGATCCCGCCACCGACCCGCGCCTCCGACCTCGCCTGGAGACCGCGTGGCATCGCACCGCGACGTTCGCAGGTGAGCGGGGCGCCCCCGCGCACGGGCTGCGCCCCATCAGCGGCTAGCCCGCCGGGACGGCCCGGCCTCCGCTCGCCTCCTAGTGTCGGCGCGTGCGACGACCCGAGGTCAAACGCCGGCTCTCCCCGGCCGACATCGAGGCGGTCAGCACCCTCGCCCGGGCGGCGGCGCGCGCCGACGACCACCAGGCCCTCGACGAGCAGCTCCTCCTGGATGTCGCAGCCGGCGGCGGCCACGACTTCGCCGGGCTCCTGGCCCGGCCGTCCGGGTCAGACCGCCTCGTCGCCTTCGCCGGCGTCGTTCGGGGCGCGCGGCGGTGGGAGCTGGAGCTGGTGATCGACCCCCAGCACCGCGAGCGGCTCTACGACATCGGCACCGCCATGCTGTCGGCGGCGCTCGACGTGGTGCGGAGTGAGGGCGGCGGCCATGTCAACCTCTGGGCGTATAAGGCGACGCCGGTCCACGACCGCATGGCCGAGGCGGTCGGGCTGAGGGCGGGTCGCGATCTGCGGCAGCTCCGCCGGCCGCTCCCGGTCGGCGAGCCGTACTCGGTCGAGACCAGGCCCTTCGACGTCGGCCGGGACGAACAGGCGTGGCTCGACGTCAACAACCGGGCCTTCGACTGGCACCCGGAGCAGGGCGGTTGGACGATCGACGACCTGCGGAGCCGGGAGGCCGAGCCGTGGTTCGATCCCGCGGGCTTCCTGCTGCACGAGCGGGACGGGAGGCTGGCGGGCTTCTGCTGGACCAAGGTGCACGCCGACCACGATCCGCCGCTGGGCGAGATCTACGTGATCGCCGTCGACCCCGACGTCCACCGTCGCGGCCTGGGTCGTGCGCTCGCCCTCGCCGGACTGGACCACCTGGCCGGCGAGGGGCTGAGGGTGGGGATGCTGTACGTCGACGCCACCAACGAACCGGCCAACAGGCTCTACGCCGACCTGGGCTTCAGCCGCGACCACACGGACCGCGCGTACGTCGGCGACGTGCGGGGCCGTGCGATCGCTTAGGAGGTCCCCACCCCCAGCGCGTTGCCGATCGCGAACGTGATCAGCGCCGGGATCACGGTGAACAGCACCTGGCGAACGATCGCCCGGACGATCGGCCGGTCGGTGGAACGGCCGATGAGCCATCCGACCACCGCCGCCGCCGCCACGCCGAAGATCAGCGACGCCGCCTTGGCGGCGTTGCCGGAGGTGATGAACCACGGGACCAGCGGGATCAGCGCGCCGAGGGAGAAGGCGAAGAACGACGACACCGCCGCCGCCCGCGGCGAGCCGAGCTGCTGGGGATCGATGCCCAGCTCCTCCCGGGCATGGGCCTCGAGCGCCATGTCCGGATCGCTCATCAGGGCCTCCGCGACCTCGCGGGCCTGTTCGGGAGCAAGCCCGCGCTGCTCGTAGATGGCGGCCAGCTCCCGGGTCTCGTGCTCGGGTCGGCGACGCAGCTCGCGGGCCTCGATCCGGAGCTCGCGCAGCAGCAGCTCGGACTGCACCCGCATGGAGTTGTACTCGCCGGCGGCCATGGAGATGGCGCCCGCGATCAGGCCGGCAAGGCCAGCGAGGCGGACCACCGCTGGCTGTGGATCGGCCCCGGCGACGCCCAGGATCAGGCCCATGTTGCTGACCAGCCCGTCGCTCATCCCGAACACCGCAGCCCGCGCCGCCCCGCCCTGGACGTCCCGGTGGTGGTACTCGGGATGCGCGGAGACGGCACGACTGCGTGGTCCGGCGGCCGTCCGAGGTCGCGCCGAATCGGCATCGACGATCCGCCAGAGCGATGGCACGACTGCACGGTACCGGGGTCCACCGCCCGAGGCGCCCTAGGGGGGCGGCCCCCCTAGCCTGGCGATCGTGCCCAGCCGCTACGACGTCGACCGGGACGCGCTCGCACGCCAGTTGGACGGCGAGCCGCGCTACCGGGTCGACCAGGTCTGGGACGGCCTGTACCGCCAGCTGGCGTCCCCCGGCGAGCTGACCGCCCTCCCCCGAGCCCTCCGCGCCCGCCTCGACGACCAGCTGCCGGCGGCGCTGTCGGGCGCCACCGAGTCGATCGACCGGTCGGGAGAGACGGTGAAGTGGCTGTTCGGCCTCGCAGGCGGGGCGCACATCGAGACGGTGCTCATGCACTACCGCGACCGCACCACGGTGTGCGTCTCGACCCAGGCGGGATGCGCCATGGCCTGCGGCTTCTGCGCCACCGGCCAGGGCGGCTTCGAGCGCCACCTAACCACCGGCGAGATCGTCGAGCAGATCGTGCGCGGCGCCCGGCGGGCGCAGGATGACGGCCGCCGGCTGGGCAACGTCGTGTTCATGGGCATGGGCGAGCCGCTCGCCAACTACGACCAGGTCTGGGCCGCCGTGGAGCGGGCCCACGCCGACCTCGGCATCTCGGCCCGCCACCTCACCCTGTCGACCGTCGGCCTCGTGCCCGGGATCCGGCGGCTGGCGACCGAGGGCCTGCCCGTGAACCTGGCGGTCTCGTTGCACGCCGCCAACGACGTCCTCCGGGACGACCTGGTGCCGATCAACCGGCGCTACCCGCTCAGCGTGCTGGCCGGCGCTTGCGCCGACTACCTGCGGGCAAAGGGCCGTCGACTCTCCTTCGAGTGGGCGATGATCGACGGCACCAACGACCGGCGGAGCGACGCCCACGAGCTGGCGGACCTCGCCCGCTCGTTGCCGCTGGCGGCCCACGTGAACCTGATCCCGCTCAACCCCACGCCCGGCTACGCGACGCGGGGCACGCCCCGGGCCGGCGTCCACCGGTTCCGCCAGTGGCTCCGGGACCTGGGCGTCAACGCCACCGTGCGCCGCAACCGCGGAACCGACATCGACGCCGCCTGCGGCCAGCTCGCCGCCCGAGCGAGCACCACGGTCGAGCTCCGGCACCCGCCGGCGCGTGAGGTCACCGCACCAGCACGGTGACGTCGTCGCCGGCGCGAACCGCGTCCACGAGCCGCTCCCCGGCGCAGACCCAGGCCCCCGGCCAGACGACCGAGCGCACCAGCTTTCCGTCCACGCGGGCGCCGGCGCCGACCACCGGGTCTCCCCCGCTGGCGGCCAGGTTGGCGGCCAGGTAGCGCGCCGGGGTCCCGCAGTCGATGCAGGGACCGTCCCAGCGGACGACGTCGATGCCGCCCGCGTCCGCCGGCCGCCGCCATGACACCTCCCAGAGCCCCGACGGCACCGGCTGGAGCCGGGCGACCTCGCCCCAAGGCATCAGTGCGGCGGCGATGCGGGAGGCGGGGCCCAGCCGCTCGCCCGGGCCGGCCACCGCCAGCCGGACGCGGGCGCCGTCCGCCCCGGCGACGAAGGCGGCCAGCGAGCCCGGGCACCAGGTGTCGCCGTTGAGGACCAGGGTGGCCCGGCCGTCGATCCACGGGCGTAGCCGGCCGAGGGCCCCGGCGGTGCCGAGCGCCTGCCGATCCTCGACCGAGATGTGCGCGCGGCCGTCGAGGTGCGCCTCGATGGCCTCGCGGGAGTGATGGACGTTGACGGCGACCGCGGACGTGGCGGTTCGGGCCCGGTCGAGCGCGTGGTCGATCAGCGCGACGCCGGCCACGGGGCAGAGCGGCTTGGGCAGCACCCGGGTCAGCGGGCGCAGCCTGGTCCCCTCGCCTGCCGCCAGGACGACGGCACAGACATCGCTTGCACCCGGGCTCGAGCGATGGGGCATCATCGCCTCGCAGACGACCTACCGGAGGGGGCTCCGCTCATGACCACCATCGTGCAGGGAATCGGCGGGCTGCGGGACCTCGTCGGCCAGCACCTCGGCTACAGCGACTACATCGAGATCACGCAGGACCAGGTGAACCTGTTCGCGGATGCCACCGGTGACCACCAGTGGATCCACGTGGACGTCGAGCGGGCCACGCGCGAGAGCCCGTTCGGGGGACCGATCGCCCACGGCTACCTGACCCTGGCGCTCGGGCCCCGGCTGGCGCCGCAGGTGACCCGGGTCGAGGGCATCAAGATGGCGGTGAACTACGGCTGCGACAAGGTGCGCTTCCCGTCGCCGGTGCCGGTGGGGGCGAAGCTGCGGCTCGGCATCGAACTTCTCGAGGTGAGCGAGATCTCCGGTGGCGTGCAGGTGAAGGAGCGGTTCACGTTCGAGGTCGAGGGCGCGGCCAAGCCCGCGTGCGTGGCCGAGAACCTGTTCCGCTACTACGAGTAGACAGGTCGCCGGGGCCGGCGATCAGGCGGACAGGCGGGACCGCACCGCCGCCCAGCCCGGCAGGGCCCTGACGCTCGCCAGGTCGGGCTCGCCGTCGAGCAGGCCCGGCGCATGGAAGCCGGCGTCGACCGCCGCCTCCACCCACCGCAGCGCCTCTTCGGGCTGACCCGCGCGGGCCCACGAGCATGCGACCTCGAACGCCGTCTGCGGCGGGCTCTGCGGGCCGGCCGCGAACACCAGGTCCCCGACCTCGGCTGCGGCCTGGAAGCGCTCGGCGTAGTGCAGGTGGGTCTGCAGGCCGCTGGCCGCCTCGACGCCCGACCGGCCGGACGCGACCAGACGCGCCGCCACCGGCACCGCCCGGCCACGGTCCGCCAGGAGCGTGGCGGGAACCAGGTTGGGCGGTCCCCCCGGATCCTGCCGGTACGCGGCCTCGAACAGGTCGTCGGCCATCTCCAGCGGGCCGGTGAGGAGGGCGATGCTGGCCCGCAGGAAGGCGTTCCCACCCCCTCCCGCCTGGCGCATGATCGCCGCCGCCCGGTCACCCTCGCCGGCTCGCAGGGCGTTCCAGGCCCGGGTCTCGGCCTCGGCGGTCGCAGGCCGCGGCGTCAGGTCGGGCATGCCGCCGGCCCCCGGTTCCCTGACGACCTGCAGGTTGGGGCTGCCACGCCGCCTGAAGCGACGGCCGAACCCACGGCTAGGCGACGATCGCGCGCGGCCCTCCGGGGCGTCGACGTCGAAAACGCCGGTGCGCTGGCCGGCACGCAGCTCCTGGAAGTTCATGTAGGCGAAGAGGCCGAAGAACAGCAGGCCGAACAGGCCGATGAACGAGGCCCGGAAGGCGAGGAACCCGGCGACGATCGCGGCGGCGATCGAGATCTTGCAGGCGTTCTCGAAGCCGACCAGCTCCTCGGCCACGTGGCCCCCGTCGAGCGGCCTGATCGGCAGCAGGTTGAACACCGCCCACCAGATGCTGACCCACTGCAGGTAGTACAGGACCGGCGCCCAGCTGAAGAACCCCTGGTCGAACGCGAAGTCGATGCGCTGCTGGAGGCCCCAGTCGGTCCGGTAGAAGACGTAGTGGGCCGGCAGGCCGAGCACCACCAACTGGGTCACCGCGCCGGACAGGCTCACGATGATCCGCTTGGGTTTGCTGAGCACCCGCCGGCCGCCACCCGTGGCCACGGTGAAGCCCCCGAAGCCGTGCAGGACGATCGCGGAGCGCTGGCCGAGCAGCCGGTAGGTCAGGGCGTGGCCGAGCTCGTGCACGAGCACCGACACGAACACGATCACTGCAAAGGCGAACACCACCCACAGCGGCTCGAGGCGGATGCCGAACAGGAACGCGACGACGACGAAGAACGGCTCGACCCGCACGGGGGTGCCGAAGATCCGGAAATGCGCCCTGGCCACGCCCGGCAGCGTAGGCGAGGCTGCCACCGCCTACCTGATCCACCGCGCCGCGTGCGCACGTCGCCGGCCGTTTGTCGGGCGCCCAGGACGCACCCGTACCATGCGCCCCGATGGTCGCCGCCCGCATGCCCGAGACTCTTCCCGAGGGGGATGACAAGGTCCGGGCGGTCAGGGACATGTTCGACGCGATCGCCCCGCGCTACGACCTGGTCAACCGCGTCATGACGTTCCGCATGGACGTCGGCTGGCGGCGCCGGGCCGTCGGATCGCTCGCGCTCCGGCCGGGCTCGACGGTCCTCGACCTGGCGTGCGGGACGGGCGACCTGTGCCGCGAGCTGGCGTCCTCCCGCCTGCTGCCGCTGGGGATCGACCTGTCGTACGGCATGCTCGCCGCGGCACGAACCCCGGCCCCGCTGGTGCAGGGCGACGCCCTGCGCCTGCCCCTGCGGACAGCGGCGGTCGACGGGGTCACCTGCGGCTTCGCCCTGCGCAACCTGGCGGCGCTGGAGCCGTTCCTCGCCGAGCTGGCGCGCGTGCTGCGTCCCGGTGGCCGCATCGCACTGCTCGAGGTGGCGACGCCGCCCAACCGCCTCCTGCGCTGGGGGCACCGCGCCTACTTCGGCAGGGTGGTGCCGGTCATCGGCGGCCTGCTGTCGGACGGCGCCGCCTACCGCTACCTGCCCCGCTCGGTCGCCTACCTGCCCGCGCCCGACGACCTGCGCCGCATGGTCGCCGCGGCCGGATTCGCCGACGTCGACCGGCGCCTGCTGTCCGGGGGCATCGCCCAGCTCATCCTCGCCACGAGGGCATCGTGACGGCGCTCGTGGCCCGCACCCGCCGGCTCAACGCCGACGTCGACCTGCTGGGGGTCGCCGGGCGCGACGGCGTGCTGTTCGAGCGGGGTCGCTCCGGGCTGGCCGGCCGGGGCAGCGCCGCACGCGTGCCCTGGCCCGGCGGTGACCCGGCGGCGGCCGCCCGCTCGGTGGCCGAGGCGCTCGCCTCCATCGACGCCGACGACGAGGTCGGGCTGCCCGGCTGCGGACCGGTCGCCTTCGGGTCCCTGCCGTTCGCTCCGGGGGCCCCCAGCGAGCTGGTCGTGCCCGCCGTCGTCGCCGGGCGCGCCGACGACGGCACCCGGTGGATCACCACCATCTCCCCTCCCGAACCTCCCGAACGTGCGGCAGATAGCGCCGCCATGGGGGCCCTTGGCGCCGCAAGTTCGGGGGAAGGGCCGGGTGGGGGGTCGCCGGCACCGGTCCTTCGGTTCACCGTCGCCGCCCAGCGCGATCCCGACGACTGGTGCGCCCTGGTCGAGCGGGCCACCAAGGCCATGGCGGGCGGCACCCTGCACAAGGTGGTGCTGGCCCGGCAGATCGACGTCTCCGCCGACCGATCCATCGACAGGCTGGCGGTGCTGGAGCGGCTGCGGTCGGCGTATCCGGGCTGTCACATCGTGTCGGTCGACGGGTTCGTCGCCGCCAGCCCCGAGCTGCTCGTGTCGGTGGCGGGCGACATCGTCCGCTCCCACCCCATGGCCGGCACGGCGCCGCGCGGCGGCGACCCCACCACCGACCAGCGGCTGGCGGCATCTCTGCTGGCATCGACCAAGGACCGCCAGGAACACCAGATCACCATCGACATGGTCCACGACACGCTGCTCCCCTGGTGCTCGTACCTCGACTACGAGGCCGAGCCGTCGGTGGTGGCGGTCGCCAACGTCCAGCACCTGGCGACGATGGTGGAGGGACGGCTGTCGCGGCCGGCGCCGTCCGTGCTGGAGCTGGTGGCGGCCCTGCATCCCACGCCGGCGGTGGCAGGCTGGCCCCGCGACGAGGCGGTGGACTGGATCGCCGAGAACGAGGGCTTCGACCGCCGCCGGTATGCCGGCACCGCCGGCTGGGTCGACGCCGCCGGCAACGGCACGTGGGCGGTATCGATCCGCTGCGCCGAGATCGACGGGCCCGAAGCCCGGGTCTGGGCCGGCAACGGCATCCTCGCCGACAGCGATCCGGCCACGGAGCTCGCCGAGACCCGGTCCAAGCTCCAGGCACTCCTGTCGGCGATCGTCCGTCCCTAGGGGCGCTGGTCGGCTGGGCTAGGAGAGCGCGGCGTCGACGGCGGCCGCCACCGCGCCGTCGACACGGGCGTGGACCTCGACGTTCGCGGCGCGGTCGGTCCGTGCGACCACGACATGGGTCCCGCCCTTCGCCGCCGCCTCCCGCACCGCCGCCCCGACCTCCTCGTCCGGGCCGAGCGCCCGGGCATCGACGCCGTAGGCCGCCGCCAGCGCCACCAGGTCGAGGCCGTGCGGGGTGCCGAACAGCGTGTCGAACCGCTCGGTGGGCACGGACCGGGCCTGGGGAAGGAACGAGAAGATGCCCCCGCCGTCGTTGTCCACGACCACGCATACCAGGTCGATGTCCCGGCCGGCGACGCCGAGCAGCCCGTTGCTGTCGTGCAGGAAGGCGATGTCGCCGATCAGCAGCGCGGTCGGCGCGCCCGATCCGATGGCGAGGCCGACCGCCGTGGACACCGTGCCGTCGATGCCGTTGGCGCCGCGGTTGGCCATCACGGCCACGCCGCGCCGCGGCGCGGCGTAGCGCTCGACGTCCCGGATGGGCATCGACGACGCCACCATCAGCCGGGCGCCGTCGGGCAGGGCCGCGACGACGTCGCGTGCGACGGCGGGCTCGTTCGGAGTCGCCTCCCCGATGAGCGCGGATGCCACCGCCGCGGCGGCGGCATCCGACGCCGCCCGCCAGCGTCGCAGCCACGAGGCGGGGGCCGCGCCGGGCGCCCGGGAAGCCAGGGCGGACAGGACGGCGGCCGGCGGGCCGTCGACCACGGTCGCCGCCGTCGCCGCCGGATCGGACCACCCCGGGGCACCCACCACCACCTCGTCGGCGCCCGACGCCGCCAGCCACTCGTTGACGACCCGCGACGCGCCAGGTGCGCCCACGCGCAGGATCGCCTCCGGCCGCAGCCCGTCGGCCGCCCGCGAGGAGCGGAGGACGGCATCGAGGTGAATGACGCCGGTGGTGGCCGGGATCCAGGCCGGCGAGCGCGGCTCAGCCAGCACCGGCCACCCCAGGGCCGCGGCGAGCCGATGGACGGCGGCGCCATCGACGGGGGCGGCCCCGGCCACGATGACGCCCCGCCGGCCGGCAGTGCCGGCGCTGCCTGCGAAGTCGCCGAGCTCGGCCGGCAGGTCGGCACCCGCAGCCTGGGCATGGGTCGCGGCCGCGGTTGTCGCGACCCACGGCCTGCCGTCACCACGCCCGGGCGGCAGCGGTCCGGCGGCGCCCACCAACGGTTCCCGGAACGGCAGGTTGAGGTGGACGGGGCCGGGGCTGGCGCCCAGGGTCGCGGCGTACGCCCGCCCCGCGAACGCGCGCCAGCGCCCCGCCGACGCCACGTCGGGCGCGCCGGGATCGCCGAACCAGCGGACCGCCCGGCCGAACAGGTGCACCTGGTCGATGGCCTGGGGTGCGCCGACGTCGCGCAGCTCCGGGGGCCGGTCGGCGGTGCACGCCAGGAGGGGCACGCCGGCGAGGTCGGCCTCCACCACGGCGGCGTGCAGCTCCGCGGCGGCGGTGCCGCTGGTGGTGAGCACCACCGCCGGCCGGCCGGTGGCAAGCCCGAGCCCGAGGGCGAGGAAGCCGCCGGAGCGCTCGTCGTGGTGCACCTGCAGTGCGGCCTCCGGCCGCTCGGACAGCGACAGCGCGAGGGGGGTCGAGCGCGACCCCGGGCAGACCACGGCGTGGCGGACCCCGCACCGCAGCCACTCGTCGACCAGCGTGGCGGCGAACGTGGCCTGGACGTCGGCAGGCGAAGCGGTCGGTCTGGACACCATGCGCATGCAAGCATTCCCCGCCGTGCCGCTCCACGACGAACGCGACGGCTCCGGTGGCCGGGTGGTGCTGCTGCACGGGTTCGGCCAGACGTGCCGCTGCTGGGGACCGGTGGCGCCGGCCCTCGCCGCCCACCACGAGGTCGTGCGCCTAGACCTGCCCGGCCACGGCGGATCGGCCGCCATCGCCGCCGACCTCCCGACCACGGGCCGGTTGGCGGCCGACGCCGGCGGACCGGCGGTCTACGTCGGCTACTCGATGGGCGCCCGCATGGCGCTGCACGTGGCGACCGAGGCGCCCGGGGCCGTGCGGGGCCTCGTCCTCCTGGGCGGGACGCCGGGCATCGAGGACGACCGCGAGCGCGCCGAGCGCCGGGCGCGTGACGCCGACCTGGCGCTGCGCATCCGGGCGGAGGGCGTGGACTGGTTCGTCGGCTGGTGGCTCGCCCAGCCGATGTTCGCCGGGCTGTCGGCCACGACCCGGTTCGAGGACGAACGCCGCCGCAACACCGCCGAGGGCCTCGCCCGCAGCCTGGAGCTGGCCGGCACCGGCAGCCAGCGCCCGCTGTGGCCGGCGCTGCCCGCGATCGACGCCCCCGTGCTGGTCATGGCGGGCGAGGACGACGACCGCTACGCCGCCATCGCCCGGCGCACGGCGACGGCGATCGGCGCCAAGGCCCGCGTGGCACTCGTCGCCGGGGCCGGGCACAGCGCCCACCTCGAGCAGCCAGGCCGGTTCCTGGAGGCGCTCGGGCCGTGGCTGGCGGAGGCGACCGGATGAGCCCACCGCCGACGTGGCCGGCGATCCCTGCGTCCCGGTGCGCCGGAGTCCGGCGCATTCGAACGCCGGTTGGCGCCGCCCCCGGCGCCGTCAGGCGGTGAGCCAGAGGCCGAGTGCGAGCAGGCTGCCGAAGACGAGCTGGGCCCGCCCCGTCTCGCCCAGCACCGGCACGAGCTCGCCGCCGCGGGCGCCGCCCAGCACGGCGATGACCGGGCGCCGAGCCAGCGGCACGGCCGCCAGCGCCAGGGCGGCACCGGGCCGCCCACCGACCGCCGCCACCACCGGGACCATGACCACGGCACCCACCAGCAGTCCGACGTACAGCCACCGGGTGCGCCCGTCGCCCAGCAGCACCGCCAGCGTGCGCTTGCCCGAGGCCGTGTCGCCCGGGATGTCACGCAGGTTGTTCACCACCAGCAGCGCCGTCGCCAGCAGGCCGACGGGCACGCTCGCCGCCAGCGCCAGCCCGGACAGGGCCTCCTCCTGCACGTACGCCGAACCCGCCGTGGCGACGACGCCGAAGAAAACGAACACGAACAGCTCGCCGAGCCCCAGGTAGCCATAGGGCCGGGGGCCGCCCGTATAGAACCAACCGGCGGCGATCGCCAGCGCCCCGACGATCAGCAGCTCCCACCCGACCGCGATCGCCAGCGCCAGCCCGGCCACGCCGGCGACCAGGAACGATGCCAGCGCCGCCCGCTTGACGGCGCCCGGCGACCGCAACCCCGAGCCCACGAGCCGCATCGGGCCGACCCGCCGGTCGTCGTGGTCGGTGCCGCGCACGCCGTCGCTGTAGTCGTTGGCGTAGTTCGTCCCCACCTGGAGGGCCAGAGCCACCACGCCCGCGGCCACCGCCCGCCACGCCATGATGTCGGCCCGGCCGGCGGCACACGCGGTCCCCACCACCACCGGCACGATCGCCGCCGGCAGCGTCCGGGGCCGGGCGCCCGCCAGCCAGACCCGCCAGCCGGCGGGAGCGGCGACGCTCGCCATCAGGTGAGCACCCGACGTCGGAAGCCCTTGATGCCCACTCGCAGGAGCACCGCGGCGAAGGCCAGGCATGCGGCGTAGACCACCACCCCGTTCATGTGGGGGATCGTGTCACCGGTCAGGCCCATCCGCACGCCCTCGGACAGGTAGACGAGCGGGTTAACGAGCACCCCCCAGCGCAGCCACGGAAGCGGCTCGAGGCTCGTCCACGGGTAGTAGACCGCCCCCAGGAACGTCATGGGCAGCACGAGCAGGCTGAACACCAGCGGCACCTGCCGTGGCTCGACCCGGGTCCCGACCGTCAGCCCCAGCGAGGCGCCCAGCACCGCGGCGAGCGGCAGGAAAGTCAGCGTCACGGGCCAGTTCACGTCGAGGTGCACGTGCGTGGCGGGGATGACGTACGCCAACGGCAGCACCACCATCGCCGCCAGCAGGCCCTGGATCGCACCCGAGGTCACCTTCTCGAGCGCCACCCCCTCGACGGGGATCGGCGCCAGGACCCTGTCCTCGATCTCGCGCGTGAAGCCGAAGTCCTGGACCATGGGTAGGGCCACCGCCTGGATGCCCTGGAAGATCATTGCGCTGGCCACAACGCCGCCGACCAGCAGCGTGCTGAACGCGCCCTCCGCCGACGAGCCGCCGGCGCTGCCGACGCCCTGGCCGATCTTGGGAAACACGTACGTGAACACGAACATGAGCAGCACCGGTTGCATGACGGTGCGGGCGATGAACGCGGGCAGGTCCTTGCGCAGCACGACGAGGTCGCGCAGCAGCAGGGCGGCGAAGGCACGCCAGCTCATCGGCGTCCACGCACGCACGAATCCCGGGTGCGGCGGGGACGGAGCGGGCGGCGCGGCGGTCTCGATGGTGTGCACTACTCGCGCAGCTCCCTTCCGGTGAGGGTGATGAAGACGGTCTCCAGCGTCGGCTCCTCGATGTGGACGTCGCGCACCGTGTGGCCGGACCGCTCGGAGGTAGCGATCACCCGGGGCAGGATCCCGTCGCCCCCGTCCACGTAGAGCCGTACCGCGCCGTCGGCCACCTGGGCCCCGGTGGCGCCCTCGAGGCCACGCAGCGCAGCGGCCAGGTCCTCGCCGTCGCCCTCGGCCTGGACGGTCACCACGGTGTCGACACCGAGCGAGCGCTTGAGCGCCGCGGGTTGGTCGAGGGCCAGGATGCGGCCGTGGTCCATGATCGCCACCCGCTCGCAGAGCTGGTCGGCCTCCTCCATGTAGTGGGTGGTGAGGAGCACGGTCTGCCCGTCGCGGTGGAGCTCCCGCAGGATGTCCCACAGCCCGAGCCGGCTCTGCGGATCGAGCCCGGCGGTCGGCTCGTCGAGGAACAGGACCTGCGGTCGGTGGAGGATGGCCCGGGCCACCATCAGGCGCTGCGCCATGCCGCCGGACAGCGTCCCGACGTCCGCCGACGCCTTGTCCGTGAGCCGCATCACCTCGAGCACGCGATCGGCGGCCACACGGGCCTCCCGCCCGACCATCCCGAAGTACCGGGCGTGGAACTCCAGGTTCTCCCGGACGTCCAGGGAGCGGTCCAGCGTGTTGGTCTGGGTGACGACCCCGATGCGCTCCTTGGCGCGGGCCGGCTCGGCCACCACGTCGACGCCGTCGACGTAGGCCCGGCCGCCGCTGGGGACCACCCGGGTGGTGAGCATGCCGATCGTGGTGGTCTTTCCCGCACCGTTGGGCCCGAGCAGGCCGAAGAGCTCGCCGCGGCCCACCTCGAGGTCGAGGGCGTCGACGGCGGGCCGCACGGTGTGGCCGGCGTCCGCCGGCCCGCCGGGAACGGGGGCGTAGACCTTCGTCAGGGCCTCGGTGCGGATGGTGGCATCGCTGATCGTGTCGGGGGCGTCGATGCCATCGACCGTAGATCGCCGCCGGCGCCCATAACCTCCAGCACCGTGCGCAGGCTGATCGTGGTCGAGGCGCGGGGCACCGCCGAGTTCGTCGACCGGCTCCGACGCGCCTGGGACGACGGCGACGCCGTCCTGCCGCTGGACCCCCGGCTGCCGCCGCCGGCGCGTGAGCGGGTCCTGGCCGCCGCCCGGCCCGATGAGCCCGTGGTGGAGGGCGATGCCCTGGTCGTCGCGACCAGTGGCACGTCGGGCGACCCCAAGGCCGTGGTCCTGACGCACGACGCCGTCGAGGCCTCCGCCCGGGCCACCAGCGCCCGCCTCGGCGTCGACCCGGCGGCCGACCGCTGGCTGGCCTGCCTGCCGCTGGCCCACGTGGGCGGCCTCGGGGTGGTGGCCAGGGCGATGCTGACCGGCACCCCGCTGACGGTGCACGAGGGGTTCGACCCCACCGAGGTGGAGGCGGCGACCCGGGGACCCGGCGCCTGCACGCTCACCGCGCTGGTTCCCACCATGCTTCGCCGGATCGACCCCACGTGCTTTCGCACGGTGGTGCTGGGTGGGTCGGCCATGCCGCCCGACCTGCCGGCCAACGCGGTCGCCACCTACGGGATGACCGAGACCGGCAGCGGCGTGGTCTACGACGGCGTGCCGCTGGACGGCGTCGAGGTCCGGGTGGTCGATGGCGAGGTGGAGCTGCGGTGCCCGATGCTGCTGCGGTGCTACCGCGACGGAACCGACCCGCGGCGCGCCGACGGCTGGTTCCCCACCGGTGACGCCGGCGCCTGGGACGAGGGCGCGGGCCGGCTGCGGGTGTTCGGCCGCCGGGACGACGTCATCATCACGGGGGGCGAGAACGTCTGGCCCGTCGCCGTCGAGCGGGCGCTGGTGGCCGACGCTCGGGTCCGGGAGGTCGCGGTCGTCGGCCGGCCGGACCCCGAGTGGGGCCAGCGGGTCACCGCACTGGTCGTGCCCGCCGACCCGGCCGACCCACCGACGCTGGACGAGCTGCGGGACGCCGCCAAGCGGGAGCTGCCGGCGTACTGCGCGCCCCGGGAGCTGATCCTCGTGGCCGAGCTGCCCCGGACCGCGCTGGGAAAGCTGGTGAGGCGGGCGCTGTGACCCGCACCCATGGGTGAAGCGCGCTACAGCCGCCGGGAGCCCACCAGCGCCCCGCCGTCGACCACGAGGGTCTGGCCGGTGATCCAGGACGCCAGGTCGCTGGCGAGGAACAGCGCTGCGTTGGCGACGTCCACGGGCTCACCCAGTCGCCCGAGCGGCATCCGCGCCGCGACCTGCTCCTCCGCCGGTTCCCACAGCGCCCGGGCGAAGTCGGTCTTGACCAGCCCGGGGGCGATGGCGTTGACGCGCACGCCCGGCGCCAGGTCCTGGGCCAGCGAGCGGGTCAGGTGGATCAGGGCCGCCTTGGTCACGTTGTAGTGGCCGATGGCCGGCTCCACCGACAGCCCGCCCACCGACGCCATGTTGATGACCACGCCGCCCCGCTCGGCCATCGACGCCCTCCAGGCCTCCTGCACCCAGACCACCGGGCCCCGGTAGTTGACCTGCCACGTCTTGTCGAAGCGGGGCAGGTCGATGTCGATCGGCCGGCCCATGTAGGGGTTGGTGGCGGCGTTGTTGACCAGGATGTCGACGGCGCCGAACCGCTCCATGGTGGCGGCGACGCAGGCGGCGATCTGGTCCGGCTCGCCGGCGTGGGCGGCGAACACCGCGACCTCGCCGCCCGGGTCGGGGATCGCGGCGGCCGCAGCCTCCAGCGCATCCTGCTTGCGCGACGACAGCATCACCGCCGCCCCCGCCTCGGCATAGGCGGTCGCGATGGCCTTGCCGATGCCGCGGCTCGCCCCGGTGACCAGGGCCACCCTGCCCTTCAGGCTGATCTCCATGCTGGTGAACGCTACGGGGAGGGCGCGGCGGCGGGCGAGCGGAGCACCAGCTGGGTCTGCGTCACCTTGGCCACCGGCCGGTCGCGCCCGTCGGTGACCACGGTCTCGACCACGATCGTCGACCGGCCCACGTGCAGGGGGCGGGCGGTCGCGACCGCGACGCCCTCGCGCACGGCGCCGAGGAAGTTGGTCTTCGATTCGATGGTCGTGGTGCCCGCGGCGTCCTCGGGGAGGTTGAAGTACGTGCAGGCGCCACCGGCGGAGTCGGCCAGCGCCATGATCATGCCGCCGTGGAGCACGCCGTTGCTCGTGCACAGGCCGGGCGCCCAGTCGATCTCGACCCTTGCCTCGTCGGGACCGGCGGCCGTGGCCCGCATGTCGAGCGTGTCGCACAGCGGGATGGCGGAGCGGAGGAAGGCGGTGGCCTCGTCTGGGGTCATGCGTCCATCGTTCCCGCCCGGGGTGCGCGTCCCAATTACCCGTGACGTAGGCGTCCGGGCGCGCCGCTTTGCTCCTACCGTGGGGTGCCGTGAACCGCCTGGCCGACGAGACGAGCCCATACCTGCGCCAGCACGCCGACAACCCGGTGGACTGGTATCCCTGGGGCGACGAGGCCTTCGCCGCCGCCCGGCGTGACGACAAGCCCGTGCTGCTGTCGGTGGGCTACTCGGCCTGTCACTGGTGCCACGTGATGGCGCACGAGTCGTTCGAGGACCCCGAGGTCGCGGCGCTGATGAACGAGCTGTTCGTCAACGTCAAGGTCGACCGCGAGGAGCGCCCCGACGTCGACGAGATCTACATGGAGGCGGTCCAGGCCCTGACCGGTCAGGGCGGCTGGCCGATGACCGTGTTCCTCACCCCCGACGGCCGGCCCTTCTTCGGCGGCACCTACTTCCCGAAGACCCGGCGGGGCGGCATGATCGCCTTTCCCGAGCTGTGCAGCCGGATCGATGAGCTGTGGCGCACCCGCCGGGAGGACATCGACGCCCAGGCGGGCCAGCTCACCGGCGCCCTGGGCCGTTCGGCGCTCGTGGAGCCGGGCGACGGATCACCCGGCGGCGACGCCGTCGAGGCGGCGGTCAAGACGCTCCGGCAGCAACACGACGACGCCCGGGGCGGCTTCGGCGGGGCCCCCAAGTTCCCCCAGGCGATGAGCCTGGACCTGCTGGTGCGCGCCGTCGCCCGCCAGCCCGCGCCCGATCCCGACATTCGGGGGATCGTGGAGACATCACTCGACGCCATGGCCTCGGGGGGGATCTACGACCACCTGGGCGGCGGCTTCGCCCGCTACTCGGTCGACGCGGTGTGGCTGGTGCCGCACTTCGAGAAGATGCTCTACGACCAGGCGCTGCTGGCCCGGGTGTACCTGCACGCCTGGCAGCTCACGGGCCACGAGCGGTACCGGCAGGTGCTCGACGAGACGGTCGGGTACGTGCTGCGCGACCTGCGGCATCCCGGCGGCGGCTTCTTCTCCGCCGAGGACGCGGACAGCGAGGGTGAGGAGGGCCGCTTCTACGTCTGGACGGTGGACGAGGTGGTGGCGGCGCTCGACGGCGACCGGGAACTGGCCGACGAGGCCATGGCCTTCTACGGCGTGACGCCGGCCGGCAACTTCGAGGGCCGCAGCATCCTCAACCGCATCCACGCCCGGGGCCGGGGAGGCGCCGATCTCGCCCGCCCGCCCCGCATCGAGGACGCGAGGGCGCGCCTGTTCGCGGCGCGGGAGCGGCGCGTCCGGCCCGGGCTCGACGACAAGGTGCTGGCGGAGTGGAACGGGCTCATGCTGGCGGCGCTGGCGGAGGCCGCCGCCGCCACCGGCCGGCGCGACTGGCTCGACGCCGCCGTCGGCACGGGCGAATTCCTGCTCCGCTCGCTGCGCCGGGAGGACGGCCGCTGGCTGCGGTCGTGGCAGGCCGAGGGCCATGCTTCCCGCTCCCACGGCCGCTCGGGCCGGGCACGCGTACTGGGCTACGCGGTGGATCATGCCGCGCTCACCGACGCGTTCGTGCGGCTGGCGGAGGCCACCGGCCAGGCCCGCTGGATCGACGCGGCCCGCAGCACCGCCGACGCCCTGCTCGAGCGGTTCTGGGACGAGGACCGGGGCGGCCTGTTCACCACCGGGAACGATGCCGAGCGGCTGGTGGCCCGCAACAAGGACCTCATGGACAACGCCACCCCGAGCGCCAACAGCCTGGCGGCGGTCGCGCTGCTGCGCCTGGCGGCGCTCACGGGCGAGGGGCGCTACCGGGAGCACGCCGAGCAGATCCTGCGGCTGACGGGGTCGCTGGCCGCCCAGCACCCGACCGCCTTCGGCCACCTGCTGGCCGCCGTCGACCTTGCCGTCCACGGGATCGACGAGGTCGTGGTGGCCGGCGAGCGTCCCGACCTGGTCGAGGTCGTGCACGGCCGGTTCCTGCCCGGGGCGGTGCTGGCGTGGGGCGAGCGCTACAAGTCGCCGCTGTGGGAGGCCCGCGACGACGGGCGGGCGTACGTGTGCCGCAACTACGCGTGCCGGCTCCCGGCCGAGGACCCGGCCGCCCTGGCGGCGCAGCTCCAGACCGCGCTTTGAAGATGGTCCGGGCTATGAGCCCGTGTTTTCTCCAAAGACGCGGATGACCGTCTTGCCGATGTTTTCGCCCGTGAACAGGGCGTTGAGGGCATCGACCGCCGACTCCAGTCCCTCGTAGACCTGGGTGCGGTATTTCAGCTTGCCCTCGGCGGCCCAACCCCCGAGGACCGCCGCCACCTCACCGAAACGGTCCCAATGGTCGAGTGACAGGAAGCCCTGCATGCGGGCGCGCCGGTTGATGAGCTGGAAGTAGTTCGACGGGCCCGGCGGGCGCTCACGCTCGTTGTAGATGGCGATCGCCCCGCACAGGACCACCCGGGCGCGCGTCGCCAGCCGGTCCAGCACGGTGTCGAGGATCGGGCCGCCCACGTTGTCGAAGTAGACGTCGATGCGGTCGGGGCAGAGCTCGCGGAGCCGGGCGCGGACGTCGTCGGTGCGGTGGTTGATGGCCCCGTCGAGTCCGAGGTCGTCGAGCAGCCAGCGGGCCTTGTCGTCGCGCCCGCAGATGCCGATCACGCGGCAGCCCTTGATCTTGGCGATCTGCGCCGCGAGCGAGCCGGTGGCGCCGGCGGCCGCCGACACGACCACGGTCTCGCCCTCGCGGACCTCCCCGATGTCGATCATCCCCACGTACGCGGTCAGCCCGGTGGCGCCGTAGAGGGCGAGGAGCGCCTCCGCATCGACGTCCTCGCCCAGGGGCGTCGCCAGGGGGTCGTCGCGCACGATGCCGTAGCGCTGCCATCCCGGCAGGGCGTACACGGCGTGGCCGAGGCGGAAGCGCTCGGCCCGGGTGGCCACCACCCGACCGATGCCGCTGGCCCGGACGGCCTCGCCGATCTCGACCGCCGGCAGATATCCCTCGGCCTTGGACAGCCAGGTGCGGACGGTGGCGTCGATGCCGATCCAGTCGAGCTCGAGCAACGCCTCGCCGTCGGCCGGGACCGGCAGGGCGACGCCCTCCTGCAACTCGACGTCGTCGGCGGCAAGCAGGCCCTCGGGCCGCCGGCGCAGGACCACCCGCCGATTGGTGGTGGCGTCGAGGTCGATCGCGGTCTGCAGCTCCATCGTGCGGACGCTAACCCGGGCGCCTACCAGCCGCCGCGGTGCACGACGTCGCCCAGCGGCGGCCGGCGCCGATGGGCGGACTGCCCGGGCTCGTCGGGCGCCGGCCAGCCGATCGCGACCACCCCCGGAGCCCGCCAGCCGGGCGGCACGCCGAGGCGGTCGAGCACCGCCCGCTCATGGTCGAACAGGCCGTAGAACAGGGCACCGAGCCCGGCGTCGATCGCGGCGAGCAGCAGCGTCTGCACCGCCATGCCCCCGTCGACCCACCAGTAGGGCACCGGCCACGCCGACGCACTGTCACCCAGGCCCGTGGCCCGCTTATCGGGCTCGCGATAGCGCTCGACGTAGGCGTCCGGCGACACCAGCGGCACCACCAGCACCGGGGCGCTCAGCAGACCCGGCCATCGGAACGCGGCGCGCCGGTCGGCCGGCAGGGTGATGTCCCATAGGGCCGCGGTCTGCGCCCCCTCCAGGACCACGAACGCCCACGGCTGGGTGTTGCCCGCCGAGGGGGACCGCCGGGCCAGGTCGAGCAGCCGGTCGACCAGCTCCGGCGGCACCGGGCGCCCGTCGAACGCCCGCACCATGCGACGCCGCCGGACGGCGTCGCCGAACTCCATGCGCCCGCCCGTCAGGCGAGCTTGCGGAGGTCTTCCTCCATGGCCCAGCCGAAGCCGATCAGGCTGTCACCCTTGCCGGCGTGCAGCCCCTCGAAGCGCTCGGCCACCTCTTGATCACTCTGCTCGGGGTGCAGCGTCTCGTGGTCGAACACCGGGGCCGGTCCGCTGCCATCGCCCCGGGCGACGAACGCCCGCTGGTCGTAGGCGCTCATCTCTATCGCGTAGCGCTTGGCCAGACGACCGCCCCAGGCACGCTCCTCGCCGGTGGCCTTGTGGCCGGACCGGGGCACGATGTCGTTGAGGTTGCGGAAGGCGTCGAAGCCGCCGACGTCGCCGAACCGTGCCGCGACCAGCACGTCCTCGTCGGGGAACGCCAGCACCGCCCGGCGGAGGAGGTCCTGCACGAGCGCACGCAGCACCGTGTCGCGCTTGGACGTGCGGCGCACCGACGCCATGCCCACCAGCACGCATGGCGTGCCGCCGATGCGCTCCAGCGTGGAGAACGCGAAGCCCTTGAGCTTGGCCTCGTCGCGGACCTGTGTGATCAGCACCCACGCCTCGGCCTGCTTCGACAGGGCGCCGATCTCGTGGCTGTACTGGGCTTCCGCGCAGAGATCGGCCATCTCGACCAGCTCAGCATCGCTGAGGGCCGTGCAGTCCTTGGTGTCTACAGCGATCGACATCTCCGGCGTAGCCCCCGTTCTCCGTGCGACAACAAGCCACTAGTCCAGTCAAAGGACGAGAGTCGTGCAACTCCGATGACCGAACACGCGCGCGGTGGGCACCTCGGACTTCGTCACGCGCCGCTCTAGCCCAGGATGGCGGTGGGGCCCAGGGCCTCCCTGAGCTGGCCGACGAGCCCGTTGCTGGCGTCGACGTTCCAGCGTTCGGGGAGGCGAACGACCCGCCGCTCGCCGAGCTGGAGCAAGACCGGCGACTCGCCGGGATGGTCGGCGAGGAGCCGCCTGAGGTGCGCCACCTTGGCCTCCGACAGCAGCTGTGGCGGGACCCGCAGACGCAGCGGCTCGACCTGGCCGGCGCCCACCTCGACCACGTCGATCGACTGGGCGATGAGCTTGGGGGCGTCGTCTCGGGTGTCGACCCGGCCCCGGACGATGACGACGGCGTCGTCGGCCAGCTTGTGGCCGTGCTCGGTCATGGTGCGGGGGAACACCATCACCTCGGCCGAGGCCCGCAGGTCCTCGAGGACGAAGACCGCCATGAGGTCGCCCCGGCGGGTCCATTTGCGCTGCAGCGCCGTCACCACGCCGCCCACGGCCTTGAGGTCGCCGTCGTCGAGTTCGGCCAGCTCGTCGAGCGAGCAGTCCGCCCGGCGGGAGAACGCACCCTCGGCGCCCAGCAGGGGGTGATCGCTCACGTAGAGGCCGAGCATCTCCTTCTCGAACGCCAACCGGTCCCGCTTGTCGAACTCGAGGTCGGGGATGGCCGTCCGCTCGAAATCACCGAAGCCAGCGGCGGCGTCGTCGGCGTCGCCGAACAGCGTCATGATCCCCATGTCGCGCTCGCGCCGCCGGGCGAGGGTGTGGTCGACGATCTGCTCGAAGACGGTGAGGAGGCCCTTGCGCCTGTGCCCGACGCTGTCGAACGCCCCCGCCTTGATCAGCGACTCGATCGTGCGCTTGTTGAGGACCGAGGAGTCGACGCGCTGACAGAAGTCATAGAAGTCGGCGTAGGGGCCGTTCGCCTCGCGCTCGGCGACGATATGGCCGACCAGGCCCTCGCCGACATTGCGGACGGCCGACAACCCGAAGATGATGGCCCGCTTCTCGCCGGCGGGACCGGCGGGGCCGCCGGGACCGCTCCCCGGCGGAGCATCGCTTCGGTCCACGACCGGCACGAAGTCCGACGCCGACCGGTTGATGTCCGGCACCTCGACGGCGATGCCCATGGCCCGGCACTCGGCCAGGTAGACCGCCGCCTTCTCGAGGCTGGCCTTCACGCTCGTGAGGAGCGCCGCCAGGTACTCCGCGGGGTAATTGGCCTTCAGGTAGGCCGTCTGATAGGCGACGAACCCGTAGCCATAGGCGTGGGCCTTTGGGAAGGCATAGTCGGCAAAGGGCTCGATGATGTCGAACCACGCCTTGCCCAGCCCGGCGCCATAGCCGGTCTGGTCGCAGGCTTCGATGAACTTTTCCCGCTCGGCCGCCATGATCTCGCGGCGCTTCTTGCCGGCGGCTTTGCGGAGATTGTCGGCCTCGGCAAGGGAGTATCCGGCGAATCGCTGGGCGATCCGCATCACCCCCTCCTGGTAGATGCATAGGCCGTACGTGTCGCCCAGCACTTCGGCGGCGTCGGGGTGCAGATACTCGACAGGCTTGCGGCCGTTCTTGCGGTCGGCGTAGTCGTTGTGCATGTTGGCGGCCATCGGGCCGGGGCGGTACAGCGCCACCAGCGCCGCCACGTCCTCGAACGTCGTCGGCTGCAGCGACCGCATGAGCGCACGCATCGGGCCGCCCTCGAGCTGGAACACGCCCACCGAGTCGCCCCTGCAGAGCAGCTGGTAGGTGGACTCGTCGTCGAGGGGCACGCGGTCGATGTCCAGATCGACACCGCGCGTGCGGCGGATCACCTCGACCGTGTCGGAGATCACGTCGAGGTTGCGCAGCCCGAGGAAGTCCATCTTGAGCAGGCCGAGCTCCTCGACGCCGTGCATCTCGTACTGGGTGACGATGGGGGCGTCCTCGAGCGATTGGCCGTTCTCGGGCTTGCGCTGGATCGGCAGGTACTCGGTGAGCGGCTCCTTGGTGATCACCACCGCCGCGGCGTGGATGCCGTCCTGGCGGCGCAGGCCCTCGAGGCCCCTCGCGACGTCGACGACCTGCTGGACGTCGGCGTCGTCCTCGTACATCTGGCGCAGCTCGGCCGCCATCTTGTAGCCGTCCTCGAAGCGCGGGTCGGGGTCGAGGCAGGCGTACAGGGGCGTGTCGCGCCCCATGATCAGCGGCGGCATCGCCTTGGCCACGCGGTCGCCGACGGCGTACGGCTGCCCCAGCACCCTGGCGGCGTCGCGCACGGCGGCCCGGGCCTTGATGGTGGAGAAGGTGACGATCTGGGCGACGTGGTCGCGGCCGTAGCGTTCCGCGGCGTAGCGGATCATCTCGTCCCGGAAGCGGGAGTCGAAGTCCATGTCGATGTCGGGCATCGAGATCCGCGACGGGTTGAGGAAGCGCTCGAACAGCAGGTCGTAGCGGATCGGATCGAGGTCGGTGATGCGCAGGCAGTACGCGACGGCGCAGCCGGCGGCGCTTCCCCGCCCGGGGCCAACGCGGATGCCGTTGCGGCGGGCGTGGGCGATCAGATCCCAGACGATCAGGAAGTAGGAGCTGAACCCCATGTCGCCGATCACCTGGAGCTCGTACGCGAGCCGCTCCACCACGTCGTCGGGCAGCGGGTCACCCCAGCGCTGCCTGGCGCCCTCGAACGTCAGGTGGCGCAGGTAGTCGCGGTCGCTGGCAAAGTCCGCGGGAAGCGGAAAGGTGGGCAGCTGCGGCTTGCCGAAGGCGATCTCGACGTCGGCCCGATCGGCGATCCACAGCGTGTTGTCGCACGCTTCGGGGACCTCGCCGAACAGCGACCGCATCTCGGCTGCCGACTTCAGGTAGTGCTGGTCGCCGTGGAACTTGAACCGGTTGGGGTCGCTCATGAGCGAACCGGTCTGCACGCACAGCAGGGCGTCCTGGGCGACCGCGTCGTGCTGGTGGACGTAGTGGCTGTCGTTGGTGGCCAGCAGCGGCGCCCCGATGCGCCGGGCGATCTCGATGAGTTGGGGGTTGGTCCTGTGCTGTTCGGCGATGCCGTGGTCCTGCAGCTCGACGAGCAGGTTGTCCTTGCCGAAGATGTCCTGCAGCCGGGCCGCCTTGGCCGTTGCGCCCTCGACGTCGCCCTGGAGCAGTGACTGGAGCACGTGGCCGCCCAGGCATCCGGTGGTGGCGACGAGGCCGCCGGCGTGATCGGCCAGCATCTCCCAGTCGAGGCGGGGCTTGTAGTAGTAGCCCTCGAGGAAAGCCCGGCTGGCGAGCTGGATCAGGTTGCGGTAGCCCTCGTTGGTCTCGGCCAGCAGCGTCAGGTGGTAGTAGAGCTTCTTGCCTCCCTCGGTGTCGCCGCCGGAGTCGTCGACGCGGCCCCGCCGCGCCGGGCGTTCGAACCGGGACTCGTGGGCCATGTAGGCCTCGGTGCCGAGGATGGGCTTGATCCCCTGCTTCCGGCACTCCTTGTAGAAGTCGAGGATCCCGTACATGTTGCCGTGGTCGGTGATACCGAGGGCCGGTTGGCCATCGGCCACGGCGGCACCCACGACCTCGCCGATGCGGGCCGCCCCGTCGAGCATCGAGTACTCGGTGTGGACGTGGAGGTGGGTGAAGCTCCCTCGAGGATGCACCCCGGCCGACTCCCTCCGTCGCGAACCTGCTCGATCAGTTCACCGCGCGGTCGTCCACAGGGGCCTGTGGACAAATGACACCCGTGTGATTCGTCGAGCGTAGCGCGCCGGGCGGGGGTCCCGGGCACGTCATCCGCCGGGGACGCGCGCCAGGGTTCGGCGGATCAGTAGGTCAGGACTCCGGGCGACGACCCGGCGCCCTCGGGGTCGCCGCGGCCGGCGAGCGCGTCCCAGATCGCACCCAGCGCCGGATCGTCGTCGGGCGATGTAAGCGACGCGCTCTCCAGCTCGGCGAGCGGCAGGCCCCGGCTGCGGAGGTAGCCGCCGATGCCTGTGCGCAGCCGCCGTTCGAGCATCTGCGCGCCGGAGCGATCGACGTCGGGCAGCACGACGGCGAACCAGTGCTGCGTCTGGTCGGGCACGTGCACCAGGTGATCGACCACGCCGCCCGCCACTAACTGGTGGCCCAACTCCCGCAGGAGCGTGACCTGGCGCCGGTACGGGAGCAGTGCGAAGGGCTCGTCCGGCACCTGGACCAGAACCAGCGAGAACGGGCTGCCGGTGCGTTCGCAGTACGCCTTCTCGGCCGCGATTCGGTCGCACAGGAACCGCGCGGTCCACAACCGCGTCTCCGGATCGATCGGCGGGGCAGGGGCCGACGCTGCCGCAGGGGTGGCGCGCCGCGGCGGGGCCGGCCGGGACGGGGCGGGCGGCGCCGAGGGCGGCGGCATGGCGTCATGCCATGACCCCGGTTGTGACCCCGGTTGCCAGCGGGGGTCGTCGGCGGCGAGGGCCGGGCTCCCGTAGGGATCGGACCACGGCGCGGGCGGCGACCACTCGCCCGTGGGCTCCGGCACGGCCGGGCTCCCATAGGGATCGGACCACGGCGCGGGCGACGGTGCGGGCGGCGACCACTCGCCCGTGGGCTCCGGCACGCGCGGGCTCCCGTAGGGATCGGACCACGGCGGCGGCGCGACCGCCGGGGCGTCCGGCGGCCAGCCGTTGGCGCCCGCCGGCCTCCCGGCCGGCCCCGGTCGCCAGGTGTCGTCGGGCGCGAGCGATCCCAGAGGCTCGGACCATTCCGACCCTTCGGCCCTCGCGTCCGCCGCGACCGGCGCGGGCGCCGGCCAGGCGGGCGGCTCGACGTCGGCCGGCGCGGGGTGGCCCGGATCGTCGTGCGGCGTCGTGACCCACACCGACGTCGGCCGCCCCGCAGCAAACGAGGCGTCGCCGGCGCGCTCCCGCTTCGACAAGGCCCGACCCCGCGCCATGAGCGGCGAGTCGTCCCACTCATTGCCCTGCAGCAGGCGGTCGACGAGCGGCTGCGCCCGGAGCCCGACCTCGGCCGCGACCGCGTACGCAGCCGCACGGGTCAGGGTCAGCAGGCCGATGCTCGCCATCCCGGCGTCGTCCAGGTCGGCGGAGCGGAGGGCCAGGTACACGACGGTGGCGACGGCGGCGGCCAGCCACCCGGCGCTGCGCCCGACGATGAGGCCCGCCGCGAACACCGGGACGAACAGCAGCGTGGCCACGACCTCCACGCGATCGACGTCTGCGGCCACCAGCCCGGCGGCGACGATCGCCACCACCAGCGTGACGGCGAGCACCAGCAACGCCCCGGCCCCGCGCTCGCGCAAGCGGCCCACGCCCGCGTTCCCCGGCATCCCCATCACCGCCAGCCTACGTGGCCTCTGTCCTGGACGGGAGTCACACTACGCAGAGAAGACGTGGCCACACGCTGGGTGAGCCAGGGCGCAGCGCCCCCGTGGGGCTCAGAGGTACGTGCCCGGGCGGGCTTCCGACTCGACGTTGGGCTGCGGTGCCCCCGGCGGCAGCCGGCGGCGCATCTCGTCGAGCTGCTGCCGGGCGGCCATCTGCTGGGCGAAGAGCGTTGCCTGGATGCCGTGGAACAGGCCCTCGAGCCAGCCCACGAGCTGGGCCTTGGCGACCCGGAGCTCGGCCTCGCTGGGTGTCGCCGTGTCGGCGAAGGGGTGGGCCAGGCGGCCCAGCTCGTCGCGCAGGTCGGGCGAGAGCGCCCCCGACAGCTCGGAGATCGACGTCTCGTAGATCTCCCGGAGCCGGTCACGGCTCTGCTCGTCGAGCTCGGACTGGCGCACCTCCTCCAGCAGGAGCTTGATCATCGACCCGATCCGCATCACCTTGGCCGGCTGCTCGACGGCCTCGTTGGGCTGGTCCCCGGCCTCGGCGGGCCTCACCACCTCGGGGTGCTCGACCTGCCCCGGAGCGGAGCTCCCGTCGGCCGAGCCCGCCGGCGGCTGCGCCGGCGCGTGCTGGCTGGCGCTCTGATCGTCGGTGAACGACATGGGGGCCATCCTGCCACGGTCCAACGCAGATCCTGCGCGCTCGCCGGAATCCGCCGCCGCGGGACCGACGGCGGGTGAGAACCCGTCAGTGTCGGGCCGCCAGGAGCGGGACCAGCATCTCCGCCGGCGTCAGCGACCCGTGCCGCCCGATGAGCTCGTAGGGGCCGACGTCCTGGGGGTCGTGGAAGGCGGCGTCGGTCCTCGCCACGAGGGCAACGTCTCCCAGCCGGGACCGCGCCGCCTCTGTCACCACCGGGCCCAGCCAGCCGCCGGCGACGATCTCGTCCCGCGTGACCACCCAGGCGTTGTCGCCGTGGTGCTCGACGGCCGCCTCCCACAGGGCGCTCGCCCGGCCGGGCCGGGCGTGGAGCCAGCGGAACCGCGCCTCCCCGGACTGCATGGACGTCTGCGCGAGCACGGGCGCCGCCAGCTCCACGATGTCGTCGCCGGTCTCCACCTGGCCATGGTCTGCGATGACGACCAGGGCGGCGCCGGCGGGTAGGCGGGAGACCATGCGGTCGGCGACCTGGTCGATCCACGCAAGCTCGGCGTCGTAGTACTCGCCCAGCCCGTACTCGTGGGCCACCTTGTCCAGCCCGTCGTAGTAGGCGTACACGAAGGGCTCGCCGGTGGCCAGCAGGTGCTCCACCTCGGTGACCATGGTCGCCATCGTGCGATAACCCCAGAACCGGGCGGGCTCGAGGTGCGCGCCGGTGAAACCCGAGCGCCGGTATTCGGCCCGGGTCACAACGGGGGGCCGCTGGCCGAGGAACGGGGCCGTCGGCTGCAACTTGGCGGGCGGCAGGCTGTGGTGGGCGTCTCCGGCGGCGGTGGCCCAGCGCAGGACGTTGAGGACCTCGCCGTGCACCGCCATGCGGTAGCCGACGATGCCGTGCTCCCCGGGCGGCAGGCCCGTGGTGATCGAGGTGAGGGCGGTCGACGTCGTCGACGGCGCCACCGTGGTGATCGGGCCCCCCTCCATGGCCGCAAGCGTCGGGGCCAGGGAGCCGCGGGCCGCGAGCTGCTGCCAGCCCATGCCGTCGAGGACGAACAGCACCACCTGGCGCGCGTCGACCGCGGTCGCGGGAAGCCAGCGCGGTGCGTCGTCCGGCGGTCCGAGCAGCGCAGGCACGACGTTCGTGACGCAGGCCCCGCCGTAGTCAGGTAGTAGGGGTTCGTGGACCACGCCTGTGCCTTTCCGGGGTCCACCGTACCCAGCCCGGCGCAAACCGGTCAGGGGGTTCGGGTGTCCGTTCGCGGCGTCGGTTTGCGACGACTCGTTACGCTCACGGCATGAAGGTGTCGACGCGCGGTGACTACGCCAGCCGGGCGCTGCTGTCGCTGTCGCTGCACGCCGGCGAGGCGGGCCCGACCTCGGTCCGCGACATCGCCGAGCGCACCGGCCTGCCGCAGCCGTACCTCGAGCAGATCCTCTTGGCGCTCAAGGGCGCGGGCCTGGTCCGCTCCAAGCGTGGCGTGGGCGGCGGCTACGTGTTGGCGCGGGAGCCCGCCAGGATCACGCTGGGCGACATCGTGAGTGCGGTCGACGGGCCCATCACCGTGGGCGATTTCGGCGAGCCCCACCAGAACGGCGCCTGCGATCACGAGGGCCAGTGCGTGCTGCTGGCGATCTGGGGGGTGCTGGGCGAGCACATGCGCCGCCACCTCGACGAGCTGACGCTGGCCGACATCGCCAGGATGGCCCGGGGCGAGCGCGACTGGCCGGTGGTCGAGCCCGTCGACTGACGAACTTGCGGCACTTGTGGCCGCCATGGGGGCCCTAACCACCGCATGTTCGGATGGGACGGGGTCAGCGCAGCGCGGCCAGCACCGCCTCGAGGTCGGGGGGCAGCGGCGAATCGAACGCCAGTGGCTCCGCGCTGACCGGGTGCTCCAGCGCCAGGTGCTCGGCGTGCAGCCACGGCCGGGGTGCCGGCAGCGAGGCGCGGCGGCCGCCGTAGCGGGCATCCCCGACGACGGGATGGCCGATCGACGCCATGTGGACCCGGATCTGGTGGGTCCGGCCCGTCTCGAGCCTGCAGCGCAGCTCCGTGACCGTCACCGGGTCCGCGAAGCCCCGGACCACCTCGTAGCGCGTCCGGGCCTCCTTTCCGGCCAGCGTCACCGCCATGCGCGTGCGGTCGCGGGCACTGCGGCCAACCGGGGCGTCGACCATCCCCGTCGGCGAGTCGACCGCACCCCAGACCAGCGCTCGGTAGCGCCGGTCGACCCGGCGGGCCTCGAGCATCGCCACCAGGGCCCCGTACGCGCGCTCGGTGCGGGCCACCAGCAGCAGGCCCGACGTGCCCTTGTCGAGTCGGTGGACGATGCCGGGCCGGTCGGGCTGGCCGACGGCGCGGATCTCCGGATACCGGGCGAGCAGCCCGTGGACCAGCGTGCCCGCGTGCTGGCCGGCGCCGGGATGCACGACCAGACCCGCGGGCTTGTCGACGACGAGCATGTCGGGATCCTCGTACACCAGCGGCACGTCGACGCTGGGGTCGGGGGCCAGGACCTCGTCAGCGGACCGGTCCGGCGCGACCACCTCGAGCGCGTCACCCTCGACAACGCGGTGCGAGCGGGTGGTGACCGCCCGCCCCCCGATGGCGACGTCGCCGGCGTCGACCAGCGCGGCGGCCTCGGAACGGCTGCAGCCGGCGACCATGGCCACGACACGATCGAGCCGCTGGCCGTCGAGAGCCCGCGGCACGACCGCTACGAGGGTCGATCCCGCCGGTCGCCCCATTGCCGGTCCGCCTGTGTCGCTCGAGCCGTCGGTGTCCCGCAGGACCGGCGCCCGCTCACGCCGCGGCGTCCTCGTCGCCGTGGTGCCACTGCGTCCCGAACAGCATCAGCGCACCCACGACGATGGCGGTGTCCGCGATGTTGAAGACCGGCCACCACTGGAGGTCGATGAAGTCGACGACCCCGCCGCCGAGCGGGCCGTCGCCAGCCCGGAAGGCGCGATCGATCAGGTTGCCCAGCGCACCGCCCGAGACCAGGCCGATGGCCACCGCCATGCCCGGCCTGGTCGCGTAGCGTCCGGAGCGCAGCAGGATGGCCACCACCACCAGCGCCAGCACCGAGATGACGGCGCCGCGGCCCGGCGCCACGCTGAAGGCAGAGCCGTAGTTGATGGTGAGGTGGAGCCGCAGCGTCCACACGATGTCGATCGTGCGCGTGTCCAGCGTCTCGACCGCCCACCACTTGGTGAGCTGGTCGATGGCGAGGACGGCGGCTGCGGTACCCAGGAGCAGCGACCACCGTGCGCGTTGGGCGGTGGCCGGTGGGGCCGCCTCCCCCGTCAACGACCCAGGCCCAGACCCCCGCTCTTGCACTTCACGCACAGTGCGGCGTACGGCAGGGCCCGGAGGCGCTCCTTGGGGATCGCGGTGCCGCATGAGTCGCACTTCCCGTAGGACCCGTCGTGGATCTTCTCGATCGCCCGGTCGATCTGCTCGATGGCCGCCCGGGCCTGCGCGGAGAGCGCCAGGTCACGTTCGCGCTCGACCGCCAGTGTGTCACCCTCGCCCGACTCCTCGTCGAACTGGACGTCGCCCGGCTCGCGGTCCTCGGTGAGCGAGTCGGCCTCGGCCTGCAGGCTCTCGGCTTGGTGCAGGTACGTCGCTCGCTCCTCGGTCAGGGCCTGGAGCTGACCCTCGAGGAACTTGTCGAGCGCGGGAGCCTTGCTCGAGCGCTTGGTGCCCCTGGACCGGGGAGCGGACTTGCGGGCAGGAGCGGCTTTCGTGGCTCTGGGCATGGGGGATCTCGCCGTCCTCGGGAAAAGGGTGCCGGATGGTACGCCGACCCCCGCAGGGGGTCAAGGGAAGGCGTGCAGGATACGTGTGAGGGGACCGAATCCCACCGCGGCCTACGCTGAGCGATATGCCTTTTGGCCCCGTCGAGCCCGGCCTGGACCTGCCCGCTCTCGAGGAGCGGGTGCTCGCGCGTTGGCGCGAGCGGGAGGTGGTCGAGGAGGTGGCGCGGCTGCGCAAGGGCGCCGAGGCCTGGATCTTCTACGAGGGCCCGCCCACCGCCAACGGCCGCCCCGGGCTCCACCATGTGTGGGCCCGGGCGTTCAAGGACCTGTTCCCCCGCTTCCAGACGATGCGCGGCCGCGACGTCCCGCGCAAGGGCGGCTGGGATTGCCACGGACTGCCGGTGGAGCTGGAGGTCGAGAAGGAACTCGGGCTCGCGACCAAGGCCGACATCGAAGCCTACGGCATCGAGGCGTTCAACCAGCGCTGTCGCGAATCCGTGCGGCGCTACGTGGAGGACTGGTCGGCGCTCACGGAGCGCTCGGGCGTTTGGATCGACACCGCCGATGCCTACTGGACGCTGGACAACGACTACATCGAGTCGATCTGGTGGATCATGCGCCAGCTCTGGGACAAGGGGCTGCTCTACGAGGGGCACCGGGTCACGCCCTACTGCGGCCGGTGCGGCACCGCGCTCAGCTCGCACGAGGTGGCGCAGGGCTACGAGGACGTCGTCGATCCGTCCATCTACGTCCGCTTCCCGCTGGCGGGCGGGCCCGACGGCGCGGCCGTGCCCGACGCCGACCTCCTGGTGTGGACCACCACGCCCTGGACCCTGATCTCCAACGTGGCGGTGGCGGTCGGTCCCGAGTTCACGTACGTGCGCGTCGCCGCCCCCGACGGCGGGCGCGACCTGGTGCTGGGAGAGCGCGCCGCGGCGCGACTGTTCCCCGAGGCCGAGGTGCGCGACCGCTGGCGCGGCGCCGACCTGGCCGGCTGGTGCTACCGGCGCCCGTTCGACTTCATCGAGCCGCCCCCCCACCGTGACGGGTGGCGGGTCGTCGTCGCCGACTTCGTGAGCGACGACGACGGGTCCGGCATCGTCCACCTGGCGCCCGCGTTCGGCGAGGACGACGCCCAGGTCGGCCGCTCCGAGCGGCTGCCCGTCCTCAACCCGGTGGACGCCGACGCCACGTTCGACCACACGGTGCCGCCCTGGCAGGGGCGCTTCGTGAAGGACGCCGACCCCGAGATCATCGCCGATCTCCGGGCTCGTGGGCTGCTGGTCGCCGAGCAGCCCTACGAGCACAGCTACCCCCACTGCTGGCGCTGTGCCACGCCGCTGATCTACTGGGCCAAGACCTCGTGGTTCGTCCGCACCGAGGAGCGGCGGGCCGACCTGCTCGCCCAGAACGAGACGATCAACTGGGTCCCCGACCACATCAAGCACGGCCGGTTCGGGCGCTGGCTCGAGTCCAACATCGACTGGGCCCTGTCCCGCGACCGCTACTGGGGCACGCCGCTGCCGATCTGGCGCTGCCGCGGGTGCGGCGCCGACACGTGCGTCGGGTCCATGGCGGAGCTGTCGGAGCTGGCCGGGCGTGACCTGTCCGACCTCGACCTGCATCGTCCCTACGTCGACGACATCACGTGGACCTGCACGCAGTCCGGCTGCCGCGGCACGGTCCGCCGGCTGGCGCCGGTCCTCGATGCCTGGTTCGACTCCGGATCGATGCCGTCGGCGCAGTTCCACCACCCCTTCGCCGACGACGGGCAGTTCGAGGCCAGCTTTCCCGCCCACTTCATCTGCGAGGCGATCGACCAGACGCGCGGCTGGTTCTACTCGCTGCTGGCCGTCAACACGCTGGTGTTCGACTCCACCCCCTACCGCAACGTCGTCTGCCTGGGCCTGCTCGTCGACGAGCAGGCGCAGAAGATGTCGAAGTCGCGGGGCAACGTCATCGATCCCTGGCAGATCCTTGCCGGGTTCGGTGCCGACGCCCTGCGCTGGTACTTCTTCTCGGCCGGCCAGCCCTGGACCACGAGACGCGTGCACGAGGAAGGCATCCGCGAGTCCACGCGGCAGACCCTGCTGACGCTGTGGAACGTCTTCAGCTTCTTCGTCACGTACGCCGATCTCGACGGCTGGCAGCCGACCCCCGGCGCGGACCGCCCCCAGCCGAGCCACCCGCTCGACCGCTGGCTGCTGGGCGAGCTCGACGCCACGGCGGCCGGCGTCACCGAGGCGCTGGAGCGGTTCGACGCCCTCGGCGCCGCCGGCCGGCTGGCCCGGTTCGTCGACGACCTGTCGAACTGGTACGTGCGCCGCAGCCGGCCCCGGTTCTGGCGGGCCGACGATCCCGACGCCCACGGCACCCTGCACCAGGCCCTCGTGGTGACGAGCCAGCTGCTCGCGCCGTTCTGCCCCTTCCTGGCCGACGAGCTCTACGTGGGGCTGACCGGCAACGTCTCGGTGCACCTGTCGGACTGGCCGCAGCCGAGCGGCGCCACCGACGAGGCGCTGGCCGAGCAGATGAGGGCGGCGCGGCGGCTCGTCGCCCTCGGCCGGGCCGCCCGCACCGATGCCAAGGTCAGAGTGCGCCAGCCGCTGCGGCGGGCGCTGCTGCTGCATCCCGGCGCCAGCCTCGGGCCCGAGGCGCTCGCCGAGATCGCATCGGAGCTCAACGTCAAGGCGCTCGACGACGTCGACACCCTGTCCGGGCTGATGTCGTGGACGATCGTGCCCAACTTCCGCGCCCTCGGGCCTCGCCTGGGACCGAGGGTCAACGACGTGAAGCGCGCGCTCGCCGAGGCGGACGGATCGGCCTTGCAGCGCCGGCTCGAGTCCGAGGGCTTCATCGAGGTGGCGGGCGAGCGCCTGACCCCGGACGAGGTCGAGGTCCGGGCCGACCGCCATGAGGACTACGCCCTCGCCGAGGACGGCGGCTGGGCGGTGGCGCTCGACCTCGAGCTCGACGACGGGCTACGGCGCGAGGGTTTGGCGCGCGAGCTGGTCCGCAGCCTCAACGACCTTCGCAAGGACGTCGGTCTCGACATCGCCGACAGGGTCACCCTGTCGATCGCCGCCGACGACGGGCTGTGGGCCGCGCTCGACGCCCACCGCGACTACGTGATGAACGAGGTGCTGGCCGTCGAGCTCACCCGGGCGACCGGCGGCACCCGGGCGCTCGATGTCGACGGCCACGACGTCGCCATCGACATCGACGTGGCGTAGCGGCGCCGCCGGGACGCGAGGGCTGCCGGGCCGTCAGCCTTCGGGCCGGTCGGTCGGCTCGGGGTCGAACACGGCCCGACCCCATTCGCTGGGCCGGCTCTCGGGCTCGAGCGACGGGCCGGTGCCGTTGGCGCCGGGCTCGGCGCCGGCGACCGGCGGCTCGTCGACCGCAGGCGTCGCCGCCGGCGCTGCGGGGGGCGGCGGCTCGTCGCCCGGCGACGTTCGTAGCTCGGACGGCAACCACCCCGCACGTTGGCCCGCCCCGCCGCCAAGGCGATGCG
>JBKOUY010000102.1:0-40115 GCA_046723645.1 Actinomycetota bacterium
CGCCCGCGGCCGCCCGGCCCGGGGGCCGGGGTCGCCGGCACCACCCCCGCCGCCGACCCCCGCGACCTCAGCGGCGCGGCCGCGCCGGCGGGCTGCCCGCCAGCCGGACTCGTAGGCGGCGTACCCACCGGGGACCCTCCCCGCTCGGCCCTCGCCGTCGAGCACCACCACGTCCTCGACCGTGCGCTCCAGGAACGCCCTGTCGTGGCTGACGACCACGAGGGTGCCGGGCCAGGAGTCGAGCATGTCTTCCAGCGCCCTCAGCGTGTCGAGGTCGAGGTCGTTCGTTGGCTCGTCGAGAAGCAACACGTTGGGCCCCTGGCGCAGCACCAGGGCGAGCTGCAGGCGCCGGCGTTCGCCGCCGGACAGCAACCGGACCGGCGCCCACTGCGCGTCGTCGTCGAACCACAGCCGCTCGAGCAGCGCGGCATCGGTCCAGTCGGGCTGCCGAGCGGGCCCGGCGACCACCTGACGCACCCGCTGGTCCAGCGGCAGGTCGACGCCGCGCTGGTCGTAATAACCGAGCCGGACGGTGGATCCGTGCACGACACGGCCGTCGCGAGGGACACGCCGGCCGGCCATCAGGTCGAGCAGCGTCGACTTGCCGCTGCCGTTGATCCCGATGACGCCCAGGCGCTCGCCGGGACCCAGCAGCAGGTCGACGCCCTCGAACAGCAGGTGGTCGCCGTAGCCGTCGGTGACGCCGTGGAGCTCGACGACCGTGTCGCCGAGCCGCGGCGTCCGCACCAGGTCGGCCAGCGGCAGATCGTCGGCCCGGGCGGGCGCGGACTGGCCACCATCGCCTATGAGCCGGCGGCCGGGGGCGCCGCCTCTACGCGGCATACTTCCCGCTCTTGCAGCTCCGCTGCGGGCCGCTCGGACCCCGGCGTCGCCGCGAGCCTCCGCCTCACGTGCGCGGGCGCCGGCGACGTCGGCCTTGGGCTTGCGGGTGCGGGCCGGGGCGCCCCGGCGCAACCACGCCAGCTCAGCCCGGGCCAGGTTGCGCCGCTTGCGCTCGCTCGCGGCGTCCCGCTCGGCCCGCTCGGCCCGGGCCTCGAGGTAGGAACCGTAGCCACCGTCGTGGACGTGGGCGCGCCCGCGATCGAGCTCGAGGATGCTGGTCGTCACCCGGTCGAGCACGTGGCGGTCGTGGGTCACGAGCACCAGCCCGCCCTTGAAGCCGGCGAGGCGCTCCTCGAGCCACGCGACCGCGTCCATGTCGAGGTGGTTGGTCGGCTCGTCCAGGATCAGGAGGTCGCCCTCGCTCGACTCGCCCACCGCGGCCAGCGCCCGCGCGAGGGCGGCGCGCTTGGCCTGTCCGCCGGACAGGCTGCCGACGTCGGCATCCGCGAGGGCGGCCATCCCCACGCGGTCGAGCAGTGCGTCGGCGCGGTGCTTCCCCCTCCCGAAGTTTCCCGCCGGGACGCCGGGGCCCTCCGCCTCCCCGGCGCCGACGGCCTGGCGGACCGTGCCCTCGGGCAGGGTTGCGGACTGGTCGAGGGCCACGACCCGGGCGCCACGGCCCCGGCGGACGGTGCCACGCTCGGGCTGGACGGTCCCGGCCAGGATCCCGAGCAGCGTCGACTTTCCGGACCCGTTGACGCCGACCACCGCCAACCGATCACCGCTCGCCACCGTGACCGACAGCCCAGCGAACAGGGGCTTGCCGGGCCGGCTCGCGGCCAGGTCCGCGGCGTCGACGAGGATCACGTCGGCGACGGTACCGGGTGCCGTCGCCCGCAGGGCCGGTGGGTGGTGGCCGGCTTCAGGCGGCGCTGCCGGTGGCCACCGACCGGGCCGCGAGCCGCAGGGCCCGGTCGAGGACGGCCGGGTGGCCGAGACGGCGACGGAGCTCGCGTTCGAGCCCGGCGATCGGGTGCAGGTTCTGGGGGGCGCGTGGGTCGTTGTGGGGCTGGCTGGCGAAGCGAGGCAGCGTCGCCGTCACGCGGTCGGCCAGGTCCACCGCCTCGGCACGGGTCAGGTCACCGGACGCCTCGCACCGGACGATGCCCCACCAGGGGTGCGAGGCCGCCCCGGGCAGGCGCAGGTACCAGGAGTACCGGAAGCGGCGGTCACCGATCGCGAACAACGGAGTGCGGTCGCCCACGCGGAGCCCGGTGGCGACCGCCTGCAGGACGGCCGGCAGATAGGACACGTGGTGCGTCTTGACGTAGCCCACCGCACCCGGAATGTGGCGCCGGTCGCCGAGCGGCCCGTCGACGACCAGGAGCCCAGCCCTGCCCTCGGGCGACCCCATCGCCTCCACCGCCACCCGACCCTCCAGGTCGCCGCGGGCCCGACCCAGCGCCTGGGCGACCGGGTCGCCGTCGGCGTCGGGCACCGGATAGGGGAGGTAGTCGCCGTGGCGGGTGACGATGGGATCGACCGGCGCGCCCGGGCACAGGACACCCCGCCGCACCTCGGCCGCCACCACCCGGGCGCGGTCGTCGCACCGGACCGCGCCCGCCGCCCAGCTGGCACACACCCCCTGGCGGGTCTGCTCCCCCGTCTGTTCGGCATCGGAGTCGCCCGTGACCCAGATCCGCGCGTCGATGCGCTGGACGCCGTCGACGAACAGCACGCACGCCACCGGGCGCGCGGCGGCGGGGACCCCGACCGGCGCCCAGGCCGCGGGATCGCGCTCGACCCCCAGGTCGACGTCGGCGTCGGAACCGGCCAGGGCGGCCCCGTCGACCGATGCGCCGTAGTCGGGCGCCCAGGTCTCGACCGCGAACCTCATCGCACCATCATGGACAGCGGGTGTGACAAATGACGGGATACCCCGACGCGCCGAGCGGTGCCATCATGGACGTGATGTGTCACATCGCACACCATCGGTACCGGGAGGACGCCTGGTCCACGGGCGGATGGACGTGGACCGTCGACGCCGACGAGCCCGAGCGGCGCGATCCCGACCTGCGGGTGTCGCAGGCCGAGCGCGACGAGGTGGTGGCGCTCCTCGCCGGGCACTTCGCCGACGGGCGGCTCACGGTGGAGGAGTACGAGGAACGAGTCGAGGCCGCCCTCGCAGCTCGTACGGGGCGCGACCTCGAGCCGCTGCTGGAGGACCTTCCGGCGGCGGATCCGTCACCGGCACGGGCCCGCACGCGTCGACGGCCGGAGCCGAGACGGGTCCAGGCGCCCGTGATCCCCGCCCGCCTGGTGGCAGTGGCCGCCGTGATCGTCCTGGCGATCGCCACCGGCCCCTGGGCCCTGTGGCTGCTCTGGCCCGCACTGGTGTTCACCGGGGGCTGCGGCTTCGGGCGCCGCCACTGGCGAGCACACGCCGACGTCCGTACACGCGCCACGCCCGAGCAGCCGCCCGTGATGCAGCGCCTCTAGCTCCTGGCGGGGCGGCCGACGATCGCAGGGCCGTCGTTCCTCGTTCGCGGCGCGTGTCAGGATGGGCGGGCAGCATCGCGCCGTGATCGACGCTGCCCAGCGGGGAGGGGGACCTGCCGATGTCCAGACGCGCGTCCACCAAGTCCGGTGTGACCCGACGGGCGTTCCTGCGCTCGAGCGGAGCCGCGGTCGGGACCGCGGCGCTGGCGGGGCCGCTGGTCGGCCTCCAGCTCCAGCAGACGGCCGGCGCCGGCCCACGCGCCGAGCGGGGCTACGGCCCGCTGCTCCCAACCCAGGATCGCACGACCGGACTGCCGCTGTTGCGGTTGCCGCGGGGTTTCAGTTACCAGTCGTTCGGCTGGAGTGGCGACCCGATGGACGATGGCACGCCGACGCCCGACCGCCACGACGGCATGGCCGTGGTCGCGTCGCGCCGCGGCCGTGGCGGGCGCTCGGAACTGGTGCTCATCCGCAACCACGAACGGGGTCCCGCCCTCCCTGGTGATCCGCTGCCTCTGGTGGGAGCGGGCCAGGCGCCCGTCTACGACGCGTTCCGAGCCGCGGGACTGATCGAAGGCCTGGGCGGCGGCACCACCGCCCTCACGTTTGCGAATGGCACGTTCGCTGGGTCGCGGGCCACGCTCGGGGGGACGATCGTCAACTGCGCCGGCGGGCCCACGCCGTGGGGCTCCTGGCTCACGTGCGAGGAGGTCCGCTTGCGCGGGTCGCAGGTGGGCGCCCGCGATCACGGCTTCGTCTTCGAGGTGCCGGCGCCGCATCGGGGTACCGCCAGCGCCGTGCCGATCGAGGACATGGGCTTCATGACCCACGAGGCGGCTGCGGTCGACCCCAGCACGGGGCACGTCTACCTGACCGAGGACAACGGGCCGAACTCCGGCTTCTACCGCTTCAGGCCGCGCCACCGGGCCGGACGGCCGGGCGATCTCGAGGGCGGCGGGAGCCTGGAGATGCTGAAGGTCGCCGGCGTCGAACACGCCGACCTGCGGCAGGCCACGCCGGGCCAGGACGTCGCCGTCGAGTGGGTCCGGATCGCAGATCCCAACGCCGACCCCGAAGCCTTCGCCCCGCCGCTCCCGGGCCTCCCCGCCATCCTGGGCATCGGGCGGTCGGGCCCCTTCCTGCAGGGCGAAGCCCAGGGGGCAGCGGTGTTCAGCCGACTCGAGGGCTGCTGGCACGACCGGGGCGTCGTCTACTTCGTCGACACCGGCGGCGGCCCGGTCGGCAAGGGGGTGGTGTGGGCCCTCGATCTCCGGCGTGGCGGACCGGGGAGCCGCCCCACGCTGACCGCCGTCTTCGTGTCGCAGAGCGAGGAGCTGGCCGACAACCCCGACAACATCACCGTCAGCCCGCGGGGCGGACTGGTGCTGTGCGAGGACGGCAGCGGCTTGGTCGTGGACGGCACGCGCCGGTTCGGCACCCGCCTGCTCGGCGTCGATCGCCGGGGAGGATCGTTCGTCTTCGCCGAGAACAACGTGGTCGTCGACCAGCCCATCCCGGGCAAGCCGGCGATCGCTCCCAACGACTACCGCGGCTTCGAGTTCTGCGGGGCGACGTTCTCCCCCTTGGGGCGCCACCTCTTCGTCAACATCCAGACGCCCGGCATCACCTTCGCCATCGAGGGGCCGTGGCAGCGGGGCAGCCTCTAGTGGGTGCTCGCGCCCGCTAGGGCAGCGCCGCTAGGCGCCCACCCCGTCGACCCGCTCGACGGTGGCGCTACCGCCGACCTTGCGGACCTCGAAGCGCACGGGCAGGCGGTCAGCCAGCTCCCGGACGTGGGTGACGACCCCCACCATGCGGCCGCGGGCGCCGAGCTCGTCGAGGGCCGTGGCGACCACGTCCAGGGTGTCGGGATCGAGGGTGCCGAATCCCTCGTCGAGGAACAGGGCGTCGAGGCGGGCGGGCCCGGCGGCCGCGAGCGTCGCCCCCAGGTGGTCGGCGAGGGCGAGCGCCAACGCCAGCGAGGCGAGGAACGTCTCGCCGCCTGACAGAGTGCGTGCCGGCCGGGTCTGGGAGGCGTTGGTGTGGTCGACCACCAGGAACCCGCCGCTGCGGGCGTCGACTGCCAGCTCATAGGCGCCGCCGCTGAGCTCGGCCAGGACGTGCGACGCGCCGTGCACGAGCTGCTGGACGGCAGCGTCGAGCAGCCACTTCTCGAACCGATTGGCGGCGAGGTGCCCGGCGAGCGCGTCGGCGACCTGCTGCTGCTCGACCACCCGTCGACGCTCGGCGCGGAGCTCCTCGACCTCGGCGATGGCCGCGTCGATCCCGCGAAGGTCGGCCTCCGCCCGCGCGTGGGCCGCGGCCACCGCCTCACCCGGCCATGCGCCGAGCTGACGGCGCCGCGGCGCGGACGCTTCGGGCACATCGACGCCGACGTCACGGCAGAGCCGTGACAGCTCGTCGACGACCGCCGCCGCCTCGTCGAGCGCGCCGTTGGCGAGCCGGCGATGCCGCTCCGCGCGTTCGAGCACGTCGGGCCGCCGGCTTGCGGCCCAAGCCACGAGCGCGGCCCAGTCGGCGGCCAGGTCGCGGCGCTCGCACCCGGGAGGGTCGAGGACCGCCACCGCGTCGCGGGCGGCGTCGAATGCGCGCCGCGCCTCGCGCTCGCGCTCCAGGAGCGCGTCGTGGCGTTCTGCGATCTCACGCCGCGCGGCGCGGGCGTCGCGCGCCGCCTGACGGGCCTTGGCGAGATCGGCCTCGGCGATGGCGGCCGCCGCCAGGTGGTCCTCGATCGCGTCGGGTCCGTCCGCCCCGTCGAGGCGAGCCTCGACGTCGGCGAGGTCGGCACGCAAACGCCGCAGCTTCTCGTCGACCGTCGCCTGGTGGGCGATGGCCTGCTTGACGGCGTCCTCCGCCTGCGCCACCGCTCGTTCCGCCTCGGCCAGGCCGCGCTCCGCTCGCCGGACATCCGGTGCGCCACGGGTCTCGGGGAGGGCGTGGACCGCCTGCCCACACACCGGGCACGGCGATCCGACCGACAGCTCGGACGTCAGCGCCTGGGCACGCGACTCAACGCGCAAGCGGTCCAGCTCGCCGGCACGAGCCTGCCGATCGGCGCCGGCCTGCGCCTCGGCATCGCGGGCCATCGCAAGGTCGCCGGCGGCCGCCGACGCTGCGGCACTCCCGTGCTCGAGGGCCCGGGCCAGCTCGCGTCGCTTGCCGTGGTCGGCACGCAAGGCCTCCAGCACCGCCCGGGCGGGCATCTCCGCGAGCGCCGCCTCCGCGGCAGCCACCGCGTCGGTGGCATCGTCCTCGAGCTCGTCGCAGCGCTGCCGCGCCGCGGTGACGGTCGCCAGCGCCGCCGCCAGCTCGTCGACGCCGGCGGGGGCGCGCACGGCACCGAGCAGGCGGCCCTGGGCGGACGCCTCGTCGGCCCGGGCCCGCTCCTCGTCGGCCCGCGCGAGCAGCTCGTCGACCCGTGGACGTTGGGCGGAGAGCTGGCGCGCCAGCGCCGCAAGCTCGTCGAGGCGGCGGGCGGCTTCCTGCCGCGCCTCGGGCGTCGCCCGCGCCAGTCGCTCGAGCTGGCCGGCGACGACGTCGGCCCGGTTGCGGGCGAGCGCGGCTCGTTGCCGTGCGGCGCCGGCCACGCCGTCGTAGAGCCCCAGGTCGAGCAGGCGGACCAGCAGGTCCTGGCGCTTGCGGGGCTCGGCGTGGAGGAACTGGGCGAACTGGCCCTGAGGCAGCGACACGCACTTGGTGAAGTGGTCGAAGCCGAGCCCGACCACGGCTTCGACCGCAGCGGTGACCTCCTTGGCCTCGCCGGCCAACACTTCGGAACCCCGCTGGAGGCGTGCCTCCTTGGTGGTCGCCCCGGCCCTGGTGGCCCGGACGACCCGTACCGCCGTGTACTCCTGGCCGCCGGCGCTGAAGTCGAGCCGGACCCGAGCCTCGGTGAGGTTCTGGCTGATCACCGGCGCCACGGCCCGCCGGTCGTCGAGGCGGGGCACGCTGCCGTAGAGCGCGAACGTGAGGGCGTCGATGATGCTGGTCTTGCCCGCGCCCGTGGGGCCGACCAGGGCGAACAGGTCCGCGTCGGCGAAGTCGACCACGGTGGGGCCACGGAAGGCCGTGAACCCCTCGACCTCCAGCCGGCGTGGCCTCATCGTGTTGTCCCGCCGGCGTCGCCGATCAGCTCGTCCACCAACTCGTCGAACAGCGCGACGACCCGGTCGTCGTGGGCGTCGTGCTCGCCGAGGTACTCGGTCACGAGGTCGTGTGGGGTGCGCCCCAGGCGGTCGGGATCGGGCGCTGGCCGAGCCTCGTCGACCCGGCGCTGCTCGAGCACCACCTCGACCGCGTTGGGCAGCCGGGCGCGCACCTCGTCGGCCAATCCCGCCCGGGCCGGCTCGTCGAGGACGACCCGCAGGTGATCGTCGGCCGAGTCGGCCGCAACGCCGAGCACGTCGTCGAGCGTTCCCCGCAGCGTGCGCAGCCGCCGCCCGGCCGTCAGCGACACCGGACGGACATCGGCGGGCAGGCACGGATGAACGTCGACCACGCTGACCGACGGCTCGTTGGCGGTCTCGCCGAAGTCGAGCTGCAGCGGCGAGCCGCAGTAGTGCAGCGGCGCAGGGCCCGCCAGGTGTTGGCGCCGGTGGAGGTGCCCGAGCGCCACGTACTGCGCGGCTGCGGGGAAGGCGGTGGCCGGCACCCAGTAGTCGAACACGGTGTGGGCGCCGCGCTCGCCGCCGCCCATCGTGCCACCCATGACCATGAGGTGAGCGACGACGAGGTTGACGGTGTCGGCCCGGAAGCCCCCGGTGAGCGCCGCCAGGATCCGCACCACGCGATCGGCGTAGGCGGCGTGGGCATCGGCGGCATCGCCCGAGAGCAGGAGGTCGGCGGTGACCACGTAGCGCTGGGACGGAAACGGCAGCAGCGCCACGTGCGCCTGCTCGCCCCCGGCTGCGATCTCGACCACGCCACCGTCGCCCGGCGGGCGGACGGCGGACGCGACGTGGATGCCGCTCGCCTCGGACAGCGGCGCCACCGCCCCCAGCCGCTGCGCCGAGTCGTGATTGCCCGCGACGACGATCACCGGCCGGCCGCCCTCGGCGAGGTCGAGGAGCGCCCGGTAGACGATGCGCTCCGCCTCGGGAGTGGGCGTGGCGCTGTCGAAGAGGTCGCCCGCGACGACCACCAGGTCGGCCCCGTCACGGCGGGCGATGCCGGCGATCTCGGCCAGCACCGCCTCGTGCTCGGCCGCCCGCGATCGGCCACGCAGTGCCTTGCCGACGTGCCAGTCGGACGTGTGCAGGACCCGCATCGCGGCCGCCCTCGTGCTACCCCGCGGGGAACCCGGCGAACGGATCGGGGACCGCTGCGGCGACCGCCATCGCACCGGCCTCGTCGGGGTCGACGCCGTCGCGTGCGCCGTTGACCGTCGCGACGTCGCGCCCGCGCGACGCCTCCGCGGCCCGCGTGGCCCAGGCGGGGAAGGGGAATTGCACGACCAGCGGAACGGGGAGCTCCGGCTGCGCCACGAGCATGGTGCCCGGCTTGAGGATCGTGGCCCGCTGGCGCTGGACCGGCGGCAGGAAGCCGTACTCGCCGCGGGCCGCCTCGGCGGCATCGAGGCGCCCGACCACACGCACGGCCGAGTTGGCCACGATCCGCCGCTCGACCTCGCTCGCCGTCTGCTGGGCGCCGATGAGGATCATCCCCAGGGAGCGCCCGCGCTCGGCGACGTCGAGCAGGATCTCCTTGATGGGGCTCGAGCCCTCGCGGGGGGCGTACTTGTTGAGCTCGTCGAGCACGACGAACTGGAGCGGCCGGGCCTGCCCGGACCGCTCCTTTCGCTCGAAGGCCCGCTGGAGCACCACGCCGACCACGAACCTCTTGGCCCGGTCGTTGAGGTTGTGCAGGTCGACGACGGTGACCTGGGCCCGGTCGAAGTCGACGCGGTGTCGCTCCGGCCGGGGGACGTCGCCTCGGACGAGGTGACGCAGGTGGGGCCTGGCGGCGTGCAGCCGGCGCAGGAACGCATTGACCGTGCCGGCGCCGATGGCCCGCCCCGCCCACAGGTCGGGACCGTCGGGATCGACCTTGAGCTCGATGAGCTCCACAAGGTCGTCGAAGCTGCGCACGACCTGGCCGTCGATGTTGACGCCACCGTCGCCCACCGCTTCGGCGTGGCGCAGCCGGGCGGTGACGTTGTGGACCACCATCGTGTACTGCTGGCGGTCGTCCTCGGCGTCGGCGAACAGGAACGGCAGCAGCTCGTCGCGACAGAACTGCTCGATCGTCCAGAAGAACGACGTGACCTCGCGTTGGCGGGCGGCGACGTCGGGGCTGGCGTTGGGGTCGTCGCGGACCGGCGGGGCGAAGCACGCGACCGACCCGAACGGTCCGGCCGGCAGCCCGAGGCGGGCGTAGCGTGCCGGCTGGTCGTCCTCCAGCCGCGTGTTGGAATGGTCGAGGAACAGCAGGTCCTCGCCCTTGACGTTGAAGATGAGCGCCTTGGTGTTGGCGGCCTCGGTGCCGAGCACACCGGAGTGGAACAGGCTGTAGAGCAGGAACGTGGCGTAGCTCGTCTTGGTGGCAACCCCGGAGACGCCGCTGATGTTGACGTGAGCGCCGCGGCTGCCGTCGACGAACTCGAGGTCGAGGTAGAACGGCTCGTCGTCGCGGGACAGCCCGGCGGGCAGCCGGGCCGGCATCTGCGAGAACAACAGCGCCGCGTCGCGCTCGGCGCCCACCGCCTTGCGCACCTCCTCGCCCGGAAGCGGCGGGACGAACACCTCGGGCTCGAAGCGGGTGGCCAGGACCTGGGCCGCCTCGCTCACCTCGGCCGGCAGGACACCCTCGGCCACCAGGAACACGTCGCTGTCCATGCGGGCGCCCTCGTGACGGGCACGCACCTGCGAGACGACGCCGGAGATGCTGAGGCGCTGGCCGTCGGGCAACATGCGGTCGACCACGACGACGTCGTCGAGCTGCAGGTAGGCACCGCTGCCAACCCCCACCCAGAACTCCAGCGGGGTCGCCGGCTCGGTGCCGATGACCCGCCCGACGACCGGCGAGACGGCCGCGGACGAGCCGCTCATGGGTGCTCGCACGACGCCGGTGTCCATGCCGAGCGACGTTAGCGAGGGGGTGTGACAGCGAAGCGGATGGCCGGGCGGCCTCCGCCTTCCCGCAGAGGCGCAGCGGTGCTTACGCCCGGTGCTCGAGCCGGACCGTCGTCCCCAGGATCTCCTCGCGCGTCATCGTCCCCAGGTATGGGGAGTCTGCGTACTTGCGCTGGTAGCCGGCGTTGGCGCGCCCGATGGACTCGACGTCGGGGGTTGGCACGGCGTGGATCGGCACCGCCTCCCCCTCGACGTGGATGACCGTGTCGGGCCCCGCCATGAGCTCCTGGTACCAGCGGCCCGCGCTCCCGCGCAGCGAGCGGACGTACACGTCCTCGCCGTCGACCACCGTCCAGACGGTCGTCCTGTGGACGTCACCGTCGGCGTTCCGGGTCTCGACGTCGATCTCCTCCACCGTCTCCAGGTCTGTGGGCCACTCCATGGGCGGCAGCGTAGGCTCGTCCGGGCCGGCACGGGAGGGCGACGAAGATGACGACGGTGCCGCATCGCCGGGTCCGGGCACTGTGCGTCGTGGCCGTGGCGGTGGTGACCCTGGTGGCGGCGTGCTCGTCCGGCGGCTCCGACACCGGCGGCTCGTCGAACACCGGCGCCTCGCCGGACGGCGCCGATGGCGCCGATGCCGCCGACGACGAGCCGAGCGCCCCTCCCGTCCGCGTGGTGACGCTGAACCTGCTCCACGGGTTGTTCTGCCCACCCGAGACCGACTCCTGCCAGGCGCCCGATCGCGTGCGGATCTTCACCGAGCTGATCGAGGCGGCGGACTGCCCAGACCTCGTCGGCCTCCAGGAGATCGGCGCCCGCCTCGAGGAGCTGCTGGGGCCGGCGGTGGCGAGCATGTGCGACGGCGAGTACACGATCGCCTGGAAGGGTGGCGAGCCGGCGATCGACCGCGAGATGGTCCTCACCCGCCTGCCGGCCGTCGACCAGGGCTACCTCGACATCGCCAACTTCCCGTGGGAGGCGTACTGGGTGCGCGCCGACAGCCCCCAGGGTCCCGTCGACTTCCTCACGGCCCACTTCGCCAGCAGTTCCAACAACCCGCCATGCGCGCCGGACGTGTGCCCACCGATCTGCCCGGCAGGGACCATCACCAACGAGTGCCACGCACTCGAGGTAGTGGACTTCTTCGGCCGGCAGCAACCGGGGGCCGCACTGTCGATCGCCTCGGGCGACCTGAACGCCGTCCCCGGCAGCCCGACGGTCGCCACGCTCCTCGACGCCGGCTTCGTCGACGCGTGGCTCGAGGCGGGCAACCCCGAATGCGACCCCACGACCCACGCTGGCTGCACCGGGGGCGGCCGCCAGCCCGAGCCGTTCGTGGGCATGAACACCGCCGAGGGCCCGGGATACGACGAACGCATCGACTACGTGCTCGTCCGCCCCGGGGCCGACTGCGATCTGGCGGTCGACGCCGAGCCGTTCGCCGCGGAACCCCGCGCCGAGCCGCTCAACGGCATGTGGTGGCCCGCCGACCATGCCGGGGTGATCGCCGAGCTGAGGTGCCGGTAGGGTCCGGCCGATGCCTGATTCCTCCCCCCGCACCGCCGATGACTCGGGTCCGCTGACCACGACGATCGAGGAGGGTGTCGCCGTCCTGCGGTTCGACGACGGGAAGGTCAACGTCCTGTCCCACGCCGCCATCGACGCCTTCGAGGCGGCGCTCGACCGGGCCGCCGCCGACGCCCGAGCCGTGTGCATCGCCGGCCGCGACGGCAAGTTCTGTGCCGGCTTCGACCTGGCGATCATGACGGGCGAGCCCGACGGGACGCGCCGGCTCGTGTCCCGCGGCGCGGAGCTACTCATGCGCCTGTACCTGCACCCGCAGCCGGTGGTCGTGGCCGTGACCGGCCACGCGCTGGCGGCGGGTGCCCTGTTGGTCCTGGTGTGCGACGTCCGCATCGGGGCCGACGTCCCCGCCAAGATCGGGCTGAACGAGACCTCGATCGGCATGCCGCTGCCGCAGTTCGCGGTCGAGCTCGCGCGGGACCGGCTCACCCCCGCGGCCCTCGCGCGTGCCACGCTCGCGGCAGACATCTACGACCCCGCCGGCGCTCTCGAGGCGGGCTACCTCGACCGGGTCGTCCCCGCCGACGAGGTGGTGGGGGCCGCGATCGCCGAGGCAAAACGACTGGGTGCCTACCGCGCCGGTGCCTACGCTCGCACCAAGGAGGTCCTGCGCCGGGCGACGGTCGATCGGGTCGAGGCCGGAACCGCCGCCGACATGGCCCTGTTCACTGTGGAGGCGCCGACCTGAGACCCTCGGGACGGCAGCAGCCACCCACCCCGAGACGTCCGAGGAGTCCCCCATGGCAGACGTCGCAGACTGCAGCCACCTGGACACCGCACGAGAGGTCACGCCGTCGGCCGACGGCTGCGAGGACTGCCTGCGGATCGGTGCCACCTGGGTCCACCTGCGGGTCTGCCAGACCTGCGGGCACACGGGCTGCTGCGACAATTCCCCCAACCGCCACGCCACCGCGCACTTCCGGGACCACGCCGACCACCCACTGATCCGGTCGTTCGAGCCGGGCGAGAACTGGTGGTGGTGCTACCTCGACGAGGTGTCCTTCGACGTCCCGGGCGCGCCGCCGGCCCCGTCCCACTCCTGACATGACGACGGACATGACGCCTGACATCGCGACGGACATGGCGCCTGACATCGCGACGGACGCCGTGCCGTTGGCGGCGCCGTCCACCCAGTGGCGCACGGTGCTCGGCACGTGCCACCACGACTGCCCCGACTCGTGCGGCTGGGTGGTGACGGTCGAGGACCGGCCCCAGGACGGCGGTTCAGGCGGCCCGACCGCGGTGCGGATGCGGGGCAATCCCGAACACCCCTACTCCCGGGGCGAGCTCTGCCCGAAGGTCAACCGGTTCCTCGACCGCGTGTACAGCCCTGACCGGCTCCTCCGGCCGCTGGTGCGGCGCGGCGCCAAGGGCGAGGGTGATTTCGCGCCGGTGTCCTGGGACGAGGCGCTGGCGCTGGTCGCCGACCGGCTGGCCGAGATCGTGCGCCGGCACGGCGGTCAGTCTGTGCTGCCCTGGTGGAGCGCGGGCACTCAGGGCCTGATCCAGCAGTCGTCGCTCGACCGGCGGTTCTTCGCCAAGCTGGGCGCGTCCCGCCTGACCGGGTCGCTCTGCGGCGCCGTCGCCGGTGCCGGCACGGCATCGACCAACGGCTCGGGCCGGGCCGCCGACCCCAGCGACGTCCGGTTCGCCAAGCTCGTCCTGTTGTGGGGGACCAACACCCGCCTGACCAACCGGCACCTGTGGCCGTTCGTCGAGGAGGCGCGGGCCAACGGTGCCACGCTCGTCGTGATCGACCCCGTGCGCACGATGACCGCCGACTCCGCCGACTGGTTCGTGCAACCGCTCCCAGGGACCGACGTGGCGTTGATGCTTGGGATGATGCACGTGCTCGTCCACCACGACCTGATCGACCACGACTACGTCGAGCGGCACACGGTCGGCTTCGAGCGCCTCGCCGAGGCCGTGCGGGACTGGTCGCCGGCGCGGGCGGCCGAGGTGTGCGGCATCGGCGCCGACGACGTGGAACGGCTGGGCCGCGCCTACGGCACCACCACCCCGGCGTTCATCCGCACGCTGATCGGCGCCGAACACCAGGAGCACGGCGCGATGTTCTTCCGGGCGCTGGCGTGCCTGCCGGCGCTCACGGGCGCGTGGCGCCACCGGGGCGGCGGCCTCGCCCGCAGCGTCGGTGCCTGGGCCGAAACCAACGTCGACGAGTCCGTGTTCGACGGTGCGTCGATGGTGGCTCCGGTCGAGCGTCGGGCGATCAACATGAACCACCTGGGCCGGGCCCTCACCGATCCGGCAATGGACCCTCGCGTGATGGCGTTGTTCGTGTGGAACGGCAACCCCCTGGTGTCCGTCCCGAACGCTGAGCTGACGCGGCGCGGGCTGCTGCGGGACGACCTGTTCACCGTCGCCAGCGAGCAGTTCCTGACCGACACCGCCCGCTACGCCGACGTCGTCTTCCCCGCGGCCACGCAGATCGAGCAGACAGACGTGGTGCCGGCGTGGGGCCACCTCTACCTGGGCTGGAACGAGGCGGCCATCGCGCCGGTGGGCGAGGCCGTGCCCAACACCGAGCTGTGGCGCCGGCTGGCCCGGGCGATGGGGTTCACCGAGCCCGAGCTGTTCGAGGACGACGAGTCGCTGCTGCGGAGCGCGCTGCGCCACGTCGACCTCGAGGCGCTGCGCGAGCGGGGGTTCGTGCGCCTGTCGCTGCCCGAGGACCTGCGACCCTACGCCGAGGGCGGCTTCGCCACGGCCAGCGGCCGCGCCGAGCTCTACAGCGACGGACTCGCGGCGGCGGGGCACGACCCGCTCCCCGGCTACCGCCGGCCGGGGGAGGGCGTCGGCGGCGAGTCCGGGCTGACGGCGCGCTACCCCCTGGTGCTGATGACGCCCAAGAACCACACCCGGTTCCTCAACACGTCATACTCGCACCTCCCCAAGCACGGCCCGCCCGAGGGCGGACCGTTCGCCGAGCTCGACCCCGTCGACGCCGCCGCGCGGGGGATCGTCCAGGGCGACGCCGTGCGCGTCTGGAACGACCGGGGGTCCCTCACCCTCACGGCCCGCGTGGGCGCCCGGCTGCGCCCTGGCGTCGTCGCCGTGCCCTTCGGCTGGTGGTCCAGGCAGCACGACGGCCACGGCACCGCCAACTCGCTGACCAACGACGCACTCACCGACTGGGGCGGCGGCGTCGCCTACGGGAGCACCCGGGTCGAGGTCGAGCGACTGGAGTGACGATCCCGGCCCCTCCCGACCGGAGCTACGTGGCGGTGTCGAGAACGATCCGGCCGTCGACCACCCGTAGCCGGGCGATGTGGAGGTAGCGGCTGCTCGGATAGCCGACGTCCGGCTCCGAGAAGGCGTGGAACGCCACCCACGGGCTGCCGGCGGTGTCGCGGAAGACCTCAGCGCCGCCCGGGCCAGCCAACCTCGGACCGGATGCGAGTACCCGCCCGTCGCCGGGCTTTAGGCATGGGCCCATGGGTCCGGCGCAGCCGGCATAGGCGACGGCGTAGGAGCGGGAGTTCCAGCCGGCGGCCGCGTACAGCAGGTAGTAGCCGCCGGCCTCGTGGACGAGGGTGGGTGCCTCGATCACGCCCCGCTCGAAGACGCGGTCGGCGGCCAAGAGCGCCCGCGCACCACCCGTGAGCGCGAGCCCGTCCGCGCTGAGCTCCTGCGACCAGATGGTCGGCGGCGCGCCGCCGCGACCCTCTGACTTCCATAAGAGGAACGCCCGGCCGTCGGCATCGACGAAGGGGCTGGGATCGATGGAGCCGTCGTCCGGAATCTGGCACACCAGCGGTCCGGCGGAGCCGTCGACGAAGGGCCCGGCGGGCGTGGCCGAGACGGCCCGCGAGATGCACTGCTGACGCGACCCGGCGTCACGGACGGTGTAGTACGCGACGTACCCGCCGCCACGCGGGAGGACGGCGGGCGCCCACGTGGCGCCCGGCGCTGCCCACGGCGGCAGGCTCGCGAGGCCGTTGCCGACCAGTTCCCAGTCGACGAGGTCGGGCGAGCGGATCACCTGGATGTCACCGGCACCCGCGTTGGTCGAGTAGCCGTAGTACCAGCCTCCGGCGCGGAGCACAAACGGGTCCGCGAAGTCGTAGGGGAACCGCGCCCCACTGGCATAGGCCAGCGTCCGGGTGCATGCGCCGGCGACACCGCGCAGCCTCGTCACCGACGACTGGACGTCGCCGGTGCGACTCGAGCCCATAGCAACGGAGACACCCTCGAGACAGCTCCGTACCTCGTTGGCGTGCGCGGCTACCAGGAATCGGGCCGCGTCGGTCTCCGTTCGCTCGGCCTCGACACCGGCGATCTCCTGCCGGGTGTTGCGGGTGAGGCCTTCGATCCACGTCCGGGTGGCGATCGCCAGCTCGGTCTCGGCGAGCACCAGGTCGACCCCCGCCTGCGCCAGCGCCGTTCGCCGCCGGGTCACGCCGAGCTCGGCCCGCGCGTCCGCGAGGCTCGCCGTCGCGGCCGCGAGCCGCGCCCGTTCGTCGGAGAGCCTCGCCCGCTCCTGGCGATACCTGACGGCGAAGACACTGGTGACGGCAACAGCCAGTACCGACGCGACGAGCACCAGGGCCCGCGGGCGCGAGAGGCGACGCGGCGCGGCGAGGGCCTCGACGGTTGTCACAGGCGGGCTCCCGCCGACGCGCAGGTGTCCTCGATGCCGGCCAGGGTGGCTTCGAGGCCGGCGAGGTCGCCGACGGCGGCCTGGTTCAAGCCCTCGACGACACCGCGGACGCAACGGTCGAGTCCGTCCAGTTGGGCCTCCCGGTCCGCGAGGTCGGCGGTCGCTGCCTCCAGCTCGACGCGCAGCTCCGCGAGCCGGTTCTTCGCGGTGGTCAGCGCCCCCTCGGCGGCATCGCGTTCGCCCTCGCGGGCGTCGAGCGTCGCCAGACCTGCGTGCATCGCGGCACGTTCCGCCCGGAGGTGGGCGACTGCGTTGTCCAGCTCGACCCGCGCATCGGCGAGCTCGCCCCGGGTCTCCCGGAATGAACTCGTCGTCCGATCGAGCTCGTCGCGGGTGTCGAACCAGGCGCGGGCGCCGACCACACCGGCGACGGCGAGGACCACCACGATGACGGCGGGCACGATGACGGCCGGCGCGACGATCCGCTGGAACCGCTCCCACCGCCGAGGCTGCGCTCCCGCACGCATCCGCCGCCCGATCCTCCGATCCCCCCAGCCCCGGTTCAGCTACTCGCCAACGACTGGCGGGCGCCGGCATCGACGGCGCTGCCCGTCAGAATCGTACCTGGGCGGCGGCTCGCCCGGGCGGGCCACCGCCGCTATGGCAGCGCGTACGCGACGACGCCCCCCTGCGGATTGGGCGGCTGCGCCAGGAACCAGAAGCCGTGTCCGGTGACCACGCGGCCCTCGGCGACGCTGACGCCGCCGCCGAGGTCGCCACCGGGCTCTGCGCTCCAGAGCACGTCGCCCTTGCGGGCGTCGAGGGCATAGAGGGTGCCGGGAACCGTGGGTTGGAATAGGACGCCGTTCGCCAGGGTCAGCGCGCCGAAGCTGGCGGCGGGCATGCCGCGCTGCCAGTGGACCTTGCCGGTGGTGGCATCGAGCGCGTAGGTCACCGACCGGTGCCGCGGATCGGTGGGGTTCGCCGGGTACTCCCCGGCCATCACGTTGCACGTGACGTAGATGCGCCCGTCGCCGTACGCGGCGGTGACCATGACGCCGCCGAGAGCGCTGCCGTCGGCGAGCCGGCGAGCCCACACGGTCTCGCCGGTGCTGCGGTCGAACGCGGCGTACACGCCGGCCTTGTCGCCGACGCCGACCAGGTCGCGTCCCCGGGCCCGGAAGAGGTTGGGGGCGGCCCCGATGTCGGCGTCCGGTCCCTGCGGTGGCGGCGAGAAGAACGTGAACACGTCGTCGGCCGTGAACTGCCGGGACCAGGCGAGCTCGCCGGTCGCGTAACGGATGGCGAGCAGTGAGTCCGATCGGGGGCCGGCGGGGTCCTCGTACGACTGGCCGGTGCCGATGTAGGCGAGCCCCCGCTCACGGTCGATGGCGGCGCTCGACCACACGGACACTCCGGCGCCGTCGGTCCCCGAGCTCGTCGGGAGGCGCCAGCGCTCGGCACCCGTGGCCGCGTCGAGGCCAACCACCGATCCCCGGAACGAGAAGTCGGACGCAGGAAGTGCCAGCTCCACCGAGGCCACGCCGATCAGCAACAGGCCGTCGACCTCTACCGGCGAGGAGAAGATGCGCGTGAGCGGGTGGGCATCGAGCCGGCGGCTCCACACCACGGCACCGGTGGCGCGATCGAGCGCGTGCAGGTTCCCGCGGGCGTCGCCCAGGTAGACCCGATCGGCGGTGACGAGCGGCGAGTCGTCGATCATGCCCAGCCCGCCGGGCCCATCGGTGAGCTGTCGCTCCCAGACGGTGCTGCCGTCGGCGAGGTCGATGGCCCGGGCCGTGCCGTTCCAGGTGCCGACGTACGCGGTGCCGCCCCAGATGGCCGGCGTGCCGGTCACGCCGGCCAGGCCGTCGACGCGCCACGCCTCCCTGAGCTCGTCCACGCTCTTGCGGCTGATCCGGCGTTCCAGCTCCTGGTTCCGCGTGTTGGCGAGGTTGTAGCCAAACGACGGCCACACGCAGCCGCTCACCGTTACGGCCGCCAGCGCCGCGAGGACGGCGGATCGCGCTCTCGGCAACGCGCGCCGCGTTGCCGCGCGCCGCCTCCCGTGCCCCAGCGACAGCCCCATCGTGCGTCCCCTCGGTCGGATCGGCCGCCCGTCGGGCATCTTGCCACGGCGCCGACGAGGACCGCGTCCCCTGCGATCCATCGGGTGGAGGCCTGGGTAATGGGGCGACGCGGACCAGGTCGCGGCCCGCGTCCACGAGCTGGGCGACGCCGGCGCCGACCACGTCGCCATCAGCCCGGTCACGGACTCCGACGACCGGCCCCTACCGGAGTGGCGCGAGCTGGCGACCCGGCTCGTCCGTGACTAGTGGGGCGGCACGCAACACGGCGCCGCGTCCGGGCCCGACACTCCGCGTCAGCCGATCAGTCCCGTGGCGGCAATTGCTGGACGGCCCAGCCGTTGCCGTCGGGATCGCTGAAGAACACGAACCGCCCCCACGGGAAGTCCTGGATCTCGCCGGCCTCGACGCCCCGGCCCACGAGCTCGGTGCGGGCCGCTTCGATGTCGTCGACCACCATCTGGAGGCCCTGGGCGGAGCCCGGGGGGACCTCGCTTATCCCCTTGCCCAGGGCGATGGAGCAGGCCGACCCGGGAGGGGTCAGCTGCACGAAGCGGATCTCGTCGCTGACGGTGTGGTCGTGGTCGACGTTGAAGCCGGCCTTCTCGGCATAGAAGTCCTTCGCTCGATCGACGTCGGAGACGGGGACCGCCACCAGCTCGAGCTTCCAATCCATGCGATGCTCCTCGTTGGTCGGGATGTGTGGTCGGGACGATGGTCGGGATGGTGCGGCGTCAGCGGGGTGACCACGCGGGGTCTCGGCCCGTGATCCCGACGATGCGGTCCAGCACGCTGGCGTCGTCGGACACCGACACCTCGGGCCCGAACATGCCCTCCCGTGCCGCCTCCTGCCCGGCGCCGGAGAACTGCTTGACGAACCGGTACACCGCCTCGAGCGACCCCCTGTCCAGCTCGAAGTCCTGCCCGCTGGCCCGGGCCACGTCCCAGCCGTGGACGACGAGCTCGTCCAGGGCGATGAGCCCGGCGAGGTCGCCCGGCAGGTCGATGCCACCCGCCTTCGTCATGCCGGTCCACGCCTCCGGGTCGCGCCAGGATTGCGCGAGGGCGTCGAGGTCGCGCGGGATGCGGGCTCTCCAGTCGTCGCCGAGGCGCGAGGCGTCCCCCGGTGCCCTGCCCGCCGTCATGCCGGCGGTGTCCTTCCTGGCGGCGGCGGTGAAGGCGCGAGCGAAGGACTGGACGTGATCGAGCAGGTCACCGAGGGTGTACTCCTCGCAGGGGGTCGGCCCGCCGAGCATCTGATCGGGGACGCCTTCGATCAGGTCCGACATCCGCTGCGCCGCAGGCCCCAGCTCAACCATCGGCATTACACGCCTCCTCCGCGTCGCGATTCGACCTCATGATTACCCAATCTCGGGGCCCACCTGGCGCGATCAGATTCGGTGCCGGTTAGCGTCCATACCTGCATGGCGACCGAGGCCGACCGCAAGCCCATCCTGCTGACCGTCGACGATGACCCGGGCGTGTCTCGCGCGGTCGCTCGGGACCTCCGCCGCCAGTATGGCGAGGACTACCGCGTGGTGCGGACCGAGTCCGGTCCGCAGGCCCTCGAGACGCTGCGGGAGCTCAAGCTGCGCGGCGACCTGGTCGCGGTGCTGCTGGCGGACCATCGCATGCCCGAGATGAGCGGGCTCGAGTTCCTCGAGGAGGCGATGGACCTGTTTCCCCACGCCCGCCGGGCGCTCCTCACCGCTTACGCCGACACCGACGCCGCCATCCAGGCGATCAACGTTGTCGACCTCGACCACTACCTGCTCAAGCCCTGGGACCCGCCCGAGGAGAAGCTCTATCCGATCGTCGACAGCCTCATCGAGATGTGGCTGAGGAGCGACGAGCAGCCACGCGTCCAGACCCAGGTGGTCGGGCACCGTTGGTCCGCCCGCTCCTTCGAGGTGCGCGACTTCCTGGCGCGCAACTCCGTGCCCTATCGCTGGCTCACCACCGACGACCCCGAGGGCCAACGCCTGCTGACGGCCGCCGGGGTGGACAGCACCAGCATCCCGCTGGTCGTGACGCCGGACAGCGACTACCTGGTCGATCCCACCGTCGGCGAAGTGGCGGCCAAGGTCGGGCTCTCGACCACGCCGTCGACCGACTTCTACGACGTCGTCATCGTCGGTGGGGGCCCCGCCGGCCTGGGGGCGGCCGTCTACGCCGCCTCGGAGGGGCTGCGCACCGTGCTGGTCGAGCGTCAGGCGACCGGGGGGCAGGCCGGGCAGAGCTCCCGGATCGAGAACTACCTGGGGTTCCCGGACGGCGTCACGGGCAGCCAGCTCACCGACCGGGCCCGACGGCAGGCCCACAAGTTCGGCGCCGAGGTCCTGACGACCCGCGACGTCGTGGGCCTCGACGTGCGGCCGTCGTCCCGAGCCGTTCGGTTCGCCGACGGCGGCGAGGTCGTGGGTCATGCGGTGCTGCTCGCCACCGGCATCGCCTACCGCCGGCTCGACGTGCCCGGCGCCGAGCCGCTGACCGGGCGCGGCCTGTTCTACGGCTCCGCGGTGACCGAGGCATCCGCGTGCGCCGGCGACGACATCTACATCGTCGGTGGGGCCAACTCGGCCGGGCAGGCGGCCGTGTTCCTGGCTCGCCACGCGCGCCGGGTCACGCTGCTGGTGCGCGCGGACACCCTCGAGAAGTCGATGTCCTACTACCTGATCCGCCAGATCGACGAGATACCGAACATCGACGTGCGCCTCACGACCGAGGTGGTCGCCCTGCACGGCGACGACCACCTGGAGGAGGTCACGCTCTGCAGCAGCACCACCGGCAAGCGGGAGACGGTGCCGGCGAGCTACATCTTCGTGTTCATCGGTGCCGCGCCCCGCACGGAATGGCTCGAGGGTGTCCTCGAGCGGGATGAGCGGGGCTTCGTGCTCACGGGGCCCGACCTGCGCGGCGGCGGCGAGCGTCCACGCCCCCGGGGGTTCGACCGCGACCCCTACTTCCTCGAGGCGAGCGTTCCCGGCGTGTTCGCGGCGGGCGACGTCCGCGCCAACTCGGTGAAGCGGGTGGCGTCCGCGGTCGGAGAGGGTGCCATGGCCATCCAGCTCGTCCACAGCTACCTGGAGCGCTCGTGAGAGCCCCACGCCGAGTCGAGGTGAGCTCATGACCGAACCCGACCAGTTGGCGCCCGGCACGCCGGAGCGGCTCGGGGCGGGCCAGCACGAGCGGTTGACGCCCGACGAGCTGCGCACCCTGTTCCTGTTCGAGCAGCTGAGCGACAAGCAGCTGTCCTGGCTGTCCGAGCGGGGCCGGGTCGTCGAGTACCCGGAGGGTGCGACCATTCATGCCGAGGGTGCCCCGGCGTCGTGCTTCATGGTGCTGCTCTCGGGCACGTTGTCGATGTGCAAGCGCGTGCAGGGCGGCGAGCTCGAACTGTTCCGCAGCGACTACCGCGGCGCCTACACCGGCGCCTTCGACGCGTACGTGCCCGACCGCGGCGTGCCGAAGGTGTACCTGAGCACCGGCCGCGCGGTCACGCCCTGCCGCCTGTTCGAGATTCCCGCCGCTGACTTCGGCCGGGCCGTGTGGAAGTGGTTCCCGATGGCCGCCCACCTGCTGGAAGGGGCGGCAACGCAGGGGGCGGACGCCAGCAACATCGTCGAGCGGCACGAGCGCCTGGTCGCGCTCGGGTCGGTCACCGCGGGGCTCACCCACGAGCTGAACAACCCGGTCGCCGCGGTGATGAGCGCCAGCGCCCGCCTCCGGGAGATGCTGGCCGAGATGCGGGACAAGCTAGGCATCGTCGTTCGCAGCCAGCTCCCCGGCCCCCAGCTCCAGGCGATCGCCGATCTGGCGGCACAGGCGCTCGAACGGCGGAGGGGGGCGCCCACCCTGTCCGCGCTCGACGCGTCGGATCGGGAGGACGAGCTGGCCGACTGGCTCGCGGACCACGGGGTGACCCACGCATGGGACATGGCACCAACCCTGGTTGCGGCCGGTGCCGACATCGACTGGCTGCAGAGCTTCGCCGACGCGCTGCCAGAGGGCCAGCTGGAGACCGGGCTGTCCTATCCGGTGCGCGCCCTCGAGTCCGACGCCCTGCTCGACGAGATCACCGACGCCGCCGGCCGCATCGCGGACCTGCTGACCTCGGCCAAGCAGTACACGCAGATGGACCGGGCCCCACTGCAGACGTTCGACGTGCACGAGGGCCTCGACGCCACCCTGACGATGCTCGGCCACAAGCTTGGCGACGGCATCCAGGTGGTCCGGGACTACGACCGCTCCCTGCCCCACATCTCCGCGTTCCCCGGCGAGCTGAACCAGGTCTGGACGAACCTCATCGACAATGCGGTTGACGCCATGGGCGGAAGCGGCACGCTCACGGTGCGCACGCGAGCCGGCCTCGACGACCGCGTGATCGTCGAGATCGGGGACACCGGGCCCGGCGTGCCCGACGAGGTCCGGAGCAGGATCTTCGAGCCGTTCTTCACCACCAAGCCGATGGGCAAGGGGACCGGCCTCGGTCTCGACATCGCCTGGCGGATCGTGGTCGGGAGACACCATGGCGACATCCGACTCGAGTCGGAGCCGGGCGACACCAGGTTCCAGGTCATCCTTCCGCTGAGGGATTCCGATGCGCCCTAGAGGTGACAACGGGATACCAGGTGACAAACTTACGGTTAACGGTGTAGGAACGGTCGATATGGCGGAAGGGTTGCTCGCAGAGTCATCCAGCGTGGAGGCGGTAGGCCCATTCGTGGTGGACCTGTCCGACGAGGCGGCGCGGGATCCTGCCCTCACCGGCGGCAAGTCGGCATCGCTCGCGCAGGCCCGGGCCGCCGGGCTCGACACCCTGCCCGGCGTCGTCCTGACCACGGCCTTCTGCGATGCCATCGACGCCGGCGCCGAGGTCGCCCAGCATGCGGCGGTCAAGGAGGCGTTCGAGCGGGCCGCGGGCGACCAGCGGGCGCTCGTGGCCCGCAGCTCCTCCGTCGTCGAGGACACGGCGGAGTCGTCGATGGCCGGCCAGTTCGAGTCGATCATCGGGATCACCGGGTTCGACGAGTTCGTCACCGCGGTGAAGGCGGTCCTCGATTCCCGGGAGCGCGCCGGTGCGGCCGACCAGCCGATCGCCGTGCTGGTCCAGCCTCTGATCGAGCCCCGGTACGGCGGGGTGATGTTCGGGGTCGATCCGGTGTCGGGCCGCACCGACCGCCGGATCGTCAGCGCCGTCGAGGGCGGCCCCGAACCCCTCGTGAGCGGCGAGGTCGACGGCTCCCGGTACGTCCTCGAGCCCACCAAGGTCAAGGTCATCGAGTTCGCCGCCAACGACGGGCCCAAGCTCCCGGCGGCGGACCTCCGGCACCTCATGGCCCTGTCGACGCAGGTGGCCAAGGTCTTTCACGGCCCGCAGGACGTGGAATGGGCCATCGCCACCGACAACAAGCTGTGGTTGCTCCAGTCCCGGCCGGTCACCTCCGAGATCCGTGGCACGCCGCGCGGCCCCATCTACGGTCCCGGTCCGGTGGCGGAGACCTTCCCCGCGCCGCTGACCGAGCTGGAGCGCGACCTCTGGGTGCCGCCGCTTCGCGAGGCCGTGGCCGAGGCCGTGCTGCTCTCCGGGTCGGCGAGGCAAGCGGACATCGACGCCAGCGAGGTGGTCGTCTGCGTCGACGGGCACGTCGCCATCGACCTGCGGCTGGCCGGCGAGATGCGGCCGAAGCGGACGATCCTCTACAGGCTGAACCCGGTCCCAGCAGCCCGGGAGCTGCGAGGTTCATGGCGCGTCGGCCGGCTCCGGGCGGCGCTGCCGCGGCTCGCCGAGCACCTCCTGGACCGAACGGACGCCGACCTCGAGGCCGTCCCGCCGCTGACCGACATCACGAGCCGACAGCTGATCGCGCTGCTGCACCGCAGCCGCGCCATCCTGCGCGCCCTCCACGCGCACGAGATCTTGATGGGCATGCTCACGGACACCGGCGGCAATCGCATGACGGGCGCGTCGGTCGCGCTGCGGGTGCTGGCCGAGGCCCGCCAGGACGGCCTGAGCGACAAGGAGATCATCGCCCGGAGCCCGTCGGTCCTGGCCCTGACGGGCCCCCGGGTCGCGCCTGAGGCAGAGCTGCCCGAAGAGGCGACGGCGGTCTACGTGGCGCCCGGCTGCAAGGTCTGCAGCGACAACGGCATCCTGCGCGAGGCGCTGCGGCTGCGGGTGCGCTGGGTGCAGGAGGTCTCGGGTCGTGCCGCGTGGGAGCTGGGTGTGCGCCTGGCGGCCGCCGGTGACCTGACCGAGCCCGAGCTCATCCGCCACATGACCCTCGAGCACGTCGAGGCCGTGGCCACCAAGCGGGCCGTGGTCGTGCCCTCGCTGGTGACGAGCCACGACCACGACTTCGGTGCCCCGCTCCCGGCCTGGTTCCAGCTTTCCGACCTGGGCCGGCCGATCCGCGCGCAGTGCGCCTTCGAGGTGGGCGGCGGCACGGGCGCGGGCGGCGGTTCCGGCAGCGGGCCCGTCACCTACGACAACGACGATCCCCCCACGGGATCGGTGCTGGTCACCACCACGCTGTCGCCCGGGCTCGGGCCGCTGCTGCCCCGGCTCAAGGGGATCGTGGCCGAGACCGGCTCCGTGCTGTCGCACCTGGCGATCCTGGCCCGGGAGGCCGGCGTGCCGACTGTCGTCGGCTACGCGGGCGCCACCGACGACCTTCCCGAGGGTGCCGTGGTGCTGGTCGACGGCGACAGTGGGCGGGTGACCATCCAGGAGAGGAAGGGCTCCGACGATGCCGCGGAGGCCTCGCCGAGCGACGGCAACGGCGAAGACGGGGCAACGGTGGAGGCAAAGGAAGGGGCGTCGTGAAGATCATCGCCTGGCTGGCCGGCATCGCGACGCTCATCGGGGGCGCCCTGTACATGGTGGTGTCGCTCAACCGCTGGGAGTGGAACCGCGCCCTGTTCTTCGGACTGATCGTCCTCATCGCCGAGGTCGGTCTCGCGACCGGCCTCGTGCTGCGGCGGCTCGCCCGCCTCGAGTACCGGGCCACCCGTATCGACCCGGCCGTGGCGCAGATCCTCCACGAGGCCCGGGCGCCGTCGCCAGACCGCTTCGCCTGGCTGCGCGAGCAGTCCCGCGATCTGAACGTGTTCATCACGTTCGTGGTCGCGGGCGGCGTGCTCCTGTCGGGTATGGCCTGGGTCGTCGACAAGCTCGCCTCGAAGTCCACGTCGCCCGCCGGCGAGGAACGGCTCGGGCGCCAGCTCGACCCGATCAGCTACCCGTCGGGCGGGCTCCTGCTCGACGACATCACGGTTCTGGCCCAGGAGGTCCCCGGGGCCAACGACGACCAGATCCGGCAGCTGCTGCGCCGCGGCGGCCGCCCGTCGTAACCGGTGAAGAAGATCTCGCCGATCGGGCTCCTCCTCGGGGCCGTCGGGGTGGCGATCGGGATCGTCGGGATCTTTGCCCTGCGCGAGGCCACGCTCTCCACCCACGAGGCGGTCGCCGCCGCACAGACCGAGCTGTTCATGTCCGCCGACACCAAGGGCGGCGAGTCGAACCAGACGCTCCTGGAGATGGTCGAGGCGCAGCTCGAGACGTGCCGGCTCGAGGTGACGTCCGACGTGGAGGGCCCGATCGAGGAGCTGGAAGACGGGCACTTCCGCGCCGTGCTGGTCCCCGCGCTGGACGAGACGAACCGCCGGCAGTTCCGGGGTTGCATGGAGGACTGGCTGATCGACCACGTCCGGATCAACGTGACCGAGATGGCCAACGCCTGACCGGCCCGACGAGCTAGGACCCCACCTTCTTGGTCAGCGGCACCTGGTAGAGACGCGCCCAGTTGTCGCCCACGATGCGCACCTTGACGTCCCGGGGAAGCGCCAGCCGTCCCAGCTCCTCGACAGCATGCGGGTACTGCGAGTCGCCGTGGGGATAGTCGGTCGAGAACACCAGGTTGTCGCCGCCGAACCAGTCGACGTAGTGGATCGCCGTCGCCTCGTCGGCCTCCAGCGAGATGTAGCAATTCCGCCGGAAGTACTCGGACGGCCTCATGCTGAGGTCGGTGGCCTCGTACCACCCGGTCCACTCGTGGTGCTCGTCGAGCCGGTGGAGCAGCCAGGGCGCCCAGGAGCAGTTGCCCTCGAGCAGCGCGACCCGGAGCTCGGGGAACCGCTCGAGCACGCCGCCGGCGCACATGCAGACGGCGACGAACTGCATGGCGAGCGGCTGGTTGAAGGTATGCCACATCATCAGCCGGTCGAGGACCTCCAGCGAGAAGTCCGGCCGGAGGTAGGTCTGGCCGCCGCCGTGGAACGCCACCGGGACATCGAGCCGCTCGATCTCGGCCCACAGGGGGTCGTAGGCGGGGTCGTGCCAGGGCCGGCGATTGACACAGCCCGGCGCCAGGAAGATCGCCCGGAACCCCAGCTCGTCGACGCAGCGCCGGGCCTCGGCCACGGCACCGTCGATGTCATGCGGGGCGACCATGGCGGCGCCGTACATGCGATCCGGGGCGTGGCCGCAGAAGTCGGCCAGCCAGTCGTTGTAGGCCCGGGCGATGGCGCTGGCGTACTCGGGCTCGAGGCCGTCGGGCCCGATCATGTCGACGGAGTCGAGGCCGAGCACGAAGAGCCCCCGCGACGGGAACAGGACGGCCAGGTCCAGCCCCTCGGCATCCATGGCCTCGATCTGCGACGCCGGATCCCACCCTCGCGCCTCGGCGTCCGCGTAGACGCTGTCGTGCTCGGGGCGCCACCCGCTCCTGCGCACCTCCTGCCGCACCGGCCGCACCCGCCCGAGGCGCAGCATCGTGTGGTTCTTCACCCGCACCCGCATGTCGCGGGGGATCTCGGTCAGGCCGATGGGGGCGGCATGGGCGTACGCCGGGTCGATGTAGCGCTGCCAGAGGTCGGGCGGCTCCATCACGTGGAGGTCGCTGTCGGCGATGACGTGGTCCTTCAGCGAGTCCGGGCCGCCACCATCACGTCTTTGAAGATTTTCCGGGCCCATGCCTCATTTTCCTTGAAGGTCTCGGCGGCGTCGAAGGCCGACTCGGCGACATAGCGGCAGACCGGTCCCGGCCCGCAGCTGGGGCCAGAGGCGCTCCTGGATCTCCCGGCCCCTGTCGAGCAGCTCGTCCCCCACGTGGTCTCCCTTCTTGCCCGGCCCGGCGATCGGGTTCAGTCCGCCTGGAACAGGCTCACCGTGCAGACGCTGCCGCCGCCGACGAGGTGCGCCAGGGCGGTCGACGCCCCTGCGACCTGGCGTTCCCCGGCATCGCCCCGCAGTTGCTGGACGATCTCGTGGACCATCGCCAGCCCCGTCGGACCGCCGGGGTGGCCCCGGGCGATCAGCCCCCCGTCGGTGTTGAACGGGATCGCGCCACCCAGGGCGGTGGCGCCCTCGGCGACGAGGCGCTCGCCCTCCCCCTCGGCGCAGAACCCGAGCAGCTCGTAGTACTCGAGCTCCTCGTTGGCGAAGGCGTCGTGGCACAGTGCCAAGTCGATGTCGCCCGGCCCGATCCCGGCGTCGTCGTAAGCGGCGCGGGCCGTGTCGCGGGTCATGGTCGCGGGGCCCACGACCGGCCCGAGGAACGTGTGGCCCGGCGCGTACGTCTCGGTCTGCAGCGCCGACGCCACGGGCCGCACGAGCCGTCGCCCGTCGGCGCTCGCCCTCACGCGGTCGACGGAGGCGACCACCGCGCACGCGGCACCGTCGTCTGCAGGGCAGGCCATCATCGCCGTCAGCGGCTCGGCCACCATCTGCGACGCCAGCACCTCGTCGGGGGTCACGCGGTGATCCGGGCGGCGATCGCTCCACGGACAGAGGGCACCGTGGTTCCAGTTCTTGGCGGCGATGGCGGCGAAGTGCTCGGGCTTGGTGCCGTGGTCGTGCATCCGCCGCTGGGCCCACAGGGCGAAGTAGGCCGCGGGGAGAATCGTCGAGTCGATGCGGTCCCGTCCGGCACCCCGCCCGGATCCGCCGCCGCGCGCCATGTCTGTCATCTTGTCGAACCCCAGGGCCAGCGCCACCTCGGCCCGCCCCGACGCCACCGCCCACGCCGCCTCCCGGAACGCCACGAGGCCGGTGGTCGAGGCGTTCTCGACGTGCGTGACGGGCAGCCCGGTGAGGCCCAGCTCCTTGACCGCCTTGATGCCGAGCAGCGACGCCGGCTGGATGTAGCCGACGAACGCCTCGTCCACGTCCGCCAGCGACATGCCGGCGTCGTGCAGGGCCGCCAGCGCCGCCTCGCGGGCGAGGTCGGGGCCGCTGCGATCGAGGTACTTGCCGAACCGGACCATCCCCACGCCCGCCACGGCCACCCCCTCGATCCTCACGCCCCGCTCCCCCCACCGGCGGGGCGTGCCGACCCGACCGGGCGGAAGCGGAAGATCACGACCTCGTCGCCCTCCGCGTCCTGCCCCAGTGTCTCGAGGTCGAGCTCGACCTCCATGCCGATGTGGAAGTCGTCGCTCTCGCCGAGGAGGATCCCCTGCACCCGCGGGCCCTCCGGCAGGTCGACCTGCGCCACCCCGTAGGAGGACACCTTGCGGTCGCGCTTCGCGAACAGCGGCACGTGGACGTACGTCCAGGTGTAGATGTGCCCACGCGGGCCGAGCAGCACGTCGGCGCACCCCTCCGCCAGGCAGCGGCCGCACACCACCCGCCGGGGGAAGAAGTGCTCGCCGCACGCCGGGCACCGGCTTCCGAGCAGCCGCGGCGGCTCGCCCGCCTCGTCCGGGATGGTGAAGTAGCCGTCCTCGATCGGCCGGCGGCTGGGGCGGCGGACCACAGGCTGCTCCTAACAGTCGTGTCAAGTCTCGAGGTGATCGGGCTACGCTCCGGCTCGCCCGGCTCGAGCGGAGGAGGGCGCATGGAGCGCGTCGGGGTCATTGGACTGGGGAACATCGGCGGGGCGATCGCCGCCAACCTGGTGGCCGACGGCCACGGCGTCACCGTCACCGACGTCGATCCCGACCGCGCCGGCGCCGTCGTGGGCGCCGATGCGGTCGGCGACGTCGCGGCCGTTGCGGCGGCGAGCGAGATAGCGATCACATCGTTGCCCGGCCCCGAAGCGGTGGCCGGTGTCGCCGATGAGTGGGCCACGGCGGCGCCGGCCGGCGCCGTCCTCCTCGACCTCTCGACTTCCGCCCCGGCGACCAACCGCGGGCTCGCCGCCCGGCTACGGGACGGCGGGCATCACTTCGTCGAGGCGCCGCTCACCGGGGGCGCGATCGGCGCCCAGAACCGGTCGCTCGTCTTCATGGTCGGCGGCGACGACGAGGCCGTGGCGCGCTGTCGGCCCATCCTCGACAAGCTCGGGCGCGCCACGTTCCACCTCGGGCCGGTCGGCGCCGGCACCACGATGAAGCTGGCCAACAGCCTGTTGGCGTTCAGCGCCATCTGGGCTTCGCTCGAGGCGCTGTCGCTGGCGGCCGCGTCCGGCCTCGACCTCCGGACGGCGATCGACGTCGTGCGCACGGGGGGCGCGTCCAACTTCTTCATGGACCACATCGTCGACGGGATCGACACGCGTGGCCGCCCCCCGCAGTTCTCCGTGACCCTGGCGGCGAAGGACGCCCGCCTGATCGACGACCTGGCCGCCGATTGCGGTGTACCGGCACCGGTCGCGGGGGCGATCCGCCACGTGTTCGCCGACGCCGTCGAGCGCGGGCTCGGCGACCACGACTGGAGCGACCTGGTCGTGGCTGCGGAGGCCCGGACCGGGCTGACGCTCACGCTCGGACCCGCGCCGGACGGCCGCGAGGGCCCGTCGTGACGCGTCCCAGCGCCCAGGACCCGGACGGTCTCGACCCGGCCGGCCTGCATCCGGCGGCGCACGCCGCTGCCACCCCCGACCGTGTGGCCCTGGTGATGGCCGACGGCGGTGAAACCCGCACCTACCGCGAGCTCGACGAGGCGTCGACCCGCCTGGCCCTGGTCTTGCGCGATCGCGGGATGCGACCCGGTGACCACCTGGCCGTGCTGGTCGACAACGAGCCCGCCTTCTTCGACGTCGTCTGGGCCGGCCTGCGGTCGGGGCTGTACGTCACGCCGATCAACTGGCACCTCACCGCCGCCGAGGCCGGCTACATCGTGGCCGACTGCGGCGCCTCCGCCCTCGTGACATCGGCCCAGCTCGGGGACACCGTCCGGGAGCTAGCCGATGACCTCGCGGGCGTCACCACCCGGCTGGCGGTGGGAGGCGAGCTCGAGGGGTTCGAGCCCTACGAGGCCGCGGTTTCGGCGCGGGAGCTCGACGCGGTGCCCGGCGAATGCGAGGGCTCGTGGATGTTCTACTCGTCCGGCACCACCGGCCGGCCGAAGGGGATCGTGCCGCCCGCCATCGGCGGCCGGCTGGGCGCGCCGGCGCCGTTCACCACGTTGCTGACGCGACTTTTCGGGTTCACGGGCGAGACCGTGTACCTCAGCCCGGCGCCGCTCTACCACGCCGCGCCCGCCGGCTGGACCACGATGACGCAGCGCCTCGGCGGCACCGCCGTGGTGATGGAGCGGTTCGACCCCCTCGATTTCCTGGCCCAGATCGAGCGCCGCCGGGTCACCCACACGCAGGTCGTCCCCACCCACCTCGTCCGCCTGCTCAAGCTGCCCGAACGGGATCGGGCCCGCTTCGACTTGTCCAGCCTCCAACTGCTGGTGCACGCCGCCGCCCCCTGCCCGGTGGAGGTCAAGCGTGCCGCGCTCGACTGGCTCGGCCCGATCATCCACGAGTTCTACTCCGGGAGCGAGGGCAGCGGGTTCTGCTACATCGGGCCCGACGACTGGCTGGCGCACCCGGGGTCGGTCGGCCGCTCGCTGATGGGCGGCGTCCACATCCTGGGCGACGACGGCGGGGAGCTGCCCGCCGGCGAGGCGGGCGAGGTGTGGTTCGAGACGCCTCATCGCTTCGAGTACCACCGCGACCCCGACAAGACGGCGGCCGCGTGGAATGACCGGGGCTGGAGCACGCTCGGCGACATCGGCTGGGTCGACGAGGCCGGCTACCTCTACCTGACCGACCGCGCCTCGAACATGATCATCTCCGGCGGGGTCAACATCTACCCCCGCGAGGTCGAGGACCTGCTTGTCCTCCATCCGGGGGTCGCCGACGTGGCCGTGCTCGGCACCCCTGACCCCGACTGGGGCGAGCAGGTCACGGCGTTCGTCCAGCCGATGCCCGGGACCGAGCCCACCGACGCCCTCGCCGAGGAGCTGATCGGGTTCTGCCGTGACCGGCTGTCGCACTTCAAGTGCCCGCGGACGGTCCGCTTCGTGGACGAGCTGCCCCGCCTCCCCACCGGCAAGCTCCTCAAGCGCCTGCTGGTGTGACCGGCCGGGGGGCCGGCCGGCGCCCGCACGTATCCGGCGGTCGAAAGCGACGGAAACCTGCGCGTGCGAACGCAGGTTCGAGGACCGGGCCCGGGGGCGAGGACGATCAGGGGAACAGGCCGCGCGCGGCGATGGCCGCCGCCACCCGCTCCACCGCCACCACGTGGGCGGCGGTGCGCATCCCCACGTCCAGCGTCTGCCCCCGGGCCCACACGGCTGTGAAGGCGGCGTCCATGCGCTGCCGCAGGCGTTCGGCCACCAGCTGCTCTTCCCAGGGGTAGCCCTGCAGCGCCTGCGCCCACTCGAAGTAGCTGGCGGTCACGCCGCCGGCATTGGCCAGGATGTCGGGCACGACCACGATGCCCCGGTCGTCCAGGATGGGCTGGGCGTCGATCGTCGTCGGCCCGTTCGCCGCCTCGACGACGACGTCGGCCGTGATCCGCTTGGCAACCAGGGTGTCGATGCACCCCCCGAGCGCCGCCGGTACTAGGAGCTCGCACTCGACGTCCCACAGCGCATCTCCGGCGATGCTGTCGCCCCCGCCGAAGCCGCACACCGAGCCCGTCTCGGCGACGTGGTCCGAGAGCGAGTTGATGTCGAGTCCGCCCTGGTTGACCACGGCGCCGCCGATGTCGCTCACCGCCACCACCCGCATGCCGGCGGACGTGAGTAGGAACGCCAGCGGCCCACCCACCTTGCCGAAGCCCTGGACGACGGCCCGGCCGCCCACCATGGGGATGTCCAGCTCCCGGAACGCCGCCCGGGCGCAGGTCAGGCAGCCCGCCGACGTGGCGCCGGAGTGGGTGCGGGAGCCCCCGATCGACAGGGGCTTGCCGGTCACCGACGCCGCCAGGTTCTTGCCCGAGACCATCGACAGCGTGTCCACAAGCCACGCCATGACCCGGCTGTCGGTGTTCACGTCGGGCGCCGGTATGTCGGTCTCGGGACCGAGCATCGGGCTGATCTCATAGGCGAAGCGGCGGGTCAGCCGCTCGAGCTCGCCGGCCGACAGCACCTGGGGATCGCAGCGGACGCCGCCCTTGGCGCCCCCGAACGGCAGGTCGAGGACCGCCGTCTTGAAGGTCATCATCGCTGCCAGCGCCTTGACCTCGTCGGCGTCGAGATCGGGATGGAAGCGGATGCCACCCTTGCCCGGCCCGCGGGTCGTGTCGTGGTGGACCCGCCAGCCGGTGAAGACCTCGACCGACCCGTCGTCGAGGCGCACCGGGATGGACACCTCCAGCGTCCGCCGGGGCGTGCGCAGCATCTGGTGGACGTCGGCATCCAGCTTGGCCAGCTCGGCGGCCTCGTCTACTCGTTCGAGAACCGCCTGCCACGCACTTTGACTCATCAGATCTCCTTCGCCGGCCGACGCCGTTGGCGGCCAGCGCCCTCCGGGGTGGTCCCGGAATGATTCGGAGTCGACGCTAGTGCCGTGTGTCGCTTTCCGTGGCGCCCGCGCCCGCCGCCGGCCCCGCCTCGGGCTCGGCGGTAGCACCCGCGCCGCCGTCGCCGCTGACGTCGGTCCTGCCTGCGTCCTCGGCGCCGTTGGTGGGGGAACTGTCACCACTTGTGGCTTCCTCGCCAGGCGGGCCGGAAACGGCCGAAGCCGAGCCCGGGCCTTCCTCGGCCGGCGGATAGAAGATGTACAGGCCCCGGATGACGTCGAGAAGCTGTTCCCCGGCCCAACCGTCGGCCAGTTCGACCGTGATGACGCTGCTGTTGACGTGGACCCACGTCACGCCGCCGCTGGCGAACAGGCGGCGGGCCAGCTCGTCAACCGCCCGGTTGCCGAGGATCGCCTCGGCGGACGCATAGCGCTCGTGGCCCATGCCGGTCAGCGAGCGATTGATCTCGAACCGGGCGATGCCCGGGGTCCGGGACGGCTTCTCGACGACGGTGATCGGCTGACCCATGGCGGGCGGCATGATATCCGTGCCGTCCCCGGGCACCGGAAACTGCGGCCCCTACCCTTCGCACAAAGGAGTGTGATGGCTATCGAGACCATCGAGGTCAGCGGCCACATCGTCGATTCGCTGCTGCTGGCCAAGATCCTCGACACGATCTTGGACGCCGGATGCGACTACGAGATCGTCGAGTTCGACGTCGGCAAGACCAGCCTCGATCCCAGCCGCGCCCGCATCTTGGTCAGGGGCGACGACGACGTGCTGGGGCCGCTGCTCGATTCCCTGCAGATGCATGGGGCCAACCGCGTGGGCCAGTCCGATGCCCGCCTGGTCCCCGCCGAGGTCGACGGCGTGCTGCCCGCCGGCTTCTACTCCACCACCAACCTCGCCACCGAGGTCAGGGTCGACGGACAGTGGCTGACCGTCGAGAACCCGGAAATGGACTGCGCCTTGGTTGTGCTCGACGGCCGAGCCCGCACCGTGCCGATGCACCGAGTGGCCGCCGGCGACGCGGTGGTCGTGGGCAGCGACGGCGTGCGGGTGCAGGCGCCGGAGCACCCCCGCGACACCCAGGTGTTCGAGTTCATGGCCTCGGAGGTGTCATCCGAGAAGCCCAAGGGGCTGCTGGTCTCGCGGGTGGCGGACCGGCTGCGGGCGGCGCGCGACCGGGGCGGGAAGGTGCTGGTCGTGTGTGGCCCGGCGGTGGTGCACACGGGCGGCGCCCCCGACCTGGCCCGGCTCGTGTCCTCGGGCTGGGTGGACGTGCTCTTCGCCGGGAACGGCTTCGCCGCCCACGACATCGAGGCCAACGTGCTGGGGACGTCGCTCGGTGTGTCCGTGGCCGAGGGCGTGCCGACCGAGGGTGGTCACGCCAACCACATCCGGGTCATCAACGAGGTGCGGCGCCACGGCTCGATCGCGGCCGCCGTCGAGGCGGGATTCGTGACCGGTGGGGTGATGCACGCCTGCGTCAAGGCGGGGGTGCCGTTCGTACTGGGCGGGTCGATCCGGGACGACGGCCCGCTCCCCGACGTCATCTCCGACACGGTCGTCGCCGCCGACGCTATGCGCGAGCACATCCCGGGCGTGACGGCCACGCTCATGCTGGCATCGACGCTGCACGCCATCGCCACCGGCAACTGCCTCCCGGCAGGGGTCGAGACGTTCTGCGTCGACATCAACCAGGCCGTGGTCACCAAGCTGGCCGACCGGGGCAGCCATCAGGCTCTGGGGATCGTGACCGACGTCGGGCTGTTCGTCCGTCAGCTCGTCGACCACCTCCTGGGGCCCGGGTGAGCCGGCCATGACCGACGCCGCAGGGAGCCTCACGTGGGGGCGCCGCTACCTCATGTGCCCACCGCGCCACTTCGGCGTGCTGTACGAGATCAACCCGTGGATGAGCCGCGAGGTGTCGGTCGATCCGGACCGCGCCCTCGTCCAGTGGGAGGGACTGGTGGCGACGCTCGAGGCCGCCGGCGCCGAGGTGGTGGTGATGGAGCCCGAGGCCGACGTGCCCGACCTGGTGTTCACGGCCAACGCCGGCGTCGTCAACGGCGGCCAGTTCGTTCCGAGCCACTTCCGGCATCCGGAGCGCCGGCCGGAGACGCCGATCAACGCCGAGTGGTTCCGCAAGCGGGGCTGGCGCGTCGACCACCTGCCCGCCGAGCTCGACCACGAGGGCGCGGGCGACGCGCTCCCGTTCACCTCCGGGAACGGGCACACGGTGCTGCTCTCCGGGTATTCGTTCCGCTCGGATGCCGGTGCCGCCACCGAGCTGTCGAAGCTGCTGGCGTGCCCGGTGCGACCCATCCAGCTCGCCGACGCTCGCCTGTACCACATCGACCTCACGTTCTGCCCTCTCGATGCCCGGCGCGCCATCGTGGCCCCGCTGGGCTGGGACGCCTACGGGCGGAAGGTGGTCGAGGCCCTGGTGCCCGAGCCCCTGGTCCTGACCGACGACGAGGCACTGTCGTTCTGCGCCAACTCCGTCGTGGTCGGCAGCACGATCGTCATGCCGGCGGTCCCGGCCCGGGTGGGCCGCCAGCTCGAGGCCTGGGGCTTCACGGTGGTGCGCTGCGAGATCGGCGAGTTCCTCAAGGCCGGCGGCGGCTGCCGCTGCCTGACGCTTGCCCTGGACGTCCGGCTCAGCCCCGACGCCCCACCGGCACCCGATCCGTCGTAGCGGGCTGCGCCGCCTCCCGGCGCGTCTCCCGCCAGGCCAGCGCCGCCAGCACGATCGACACCACGGCCAGGACCGTGTGGACGACCTTGAAGGCCGGGTCGTGGTCGGCGGCGAGGATGCCGATGCCCCGCACCACCCAGACGATGACGGTCCACGCGGCCAGCGCGCCCACGGCCACGAACGTGGCCCGCCGCAGCCGGCGCACCACCGCCACCGCGACGGCGATCGCCAGGACGGTGAAGCTCAGCGCCAGCAGCGTCCGACCCCAGCGCTCCCCCGTGTCGAGGTCGGCGTCGCGCCAGATGTTGGCGATCCGGGTGGTCCAAACCAGGAACGTCCAGGCGACGAGCGCGACGGTTGCCGGATGGCGTCGCATGTCGCCGAAGGGTAGGGGCGGGAGCGATCCTGCCACCAACGGGCAGCTCCTCAGGCGGGCGGCTGGACGTCCGTTCCCTCCGTCATCGTCCCGCCCTCGGGCTCCTCGGCCTCGTCCTCCGGGAGGAGGTCATCGTCGTCGGCCTGCTTGCGCGCCTCGTCGATGTGCCGGCCTACCTCGTCCAGCCGTTCCTGCATCTCGTCGGGGTCGGGCATGTCCGCCACTTACCCACGCGAGCCACGCGTCAATCGAACGCGCCGTCGGCCTCGCAGTCGAACAGCGTGCCCTGGGGGTCGGGGCGCACGAACCGGGCCACGCCGCCGTAGGGCAGGCCCTCCATGAAGACCCAGCTCCGGCGGTGGATCGCCGAGGGGCCCAGGCCCCGCAGGACCGCCTTGTGGCGGGGGCACGGGTAGCCCTTGTTGTCGTCGAACCACCACCACGGATAGTGCTCGGACTCGGCCAGCATGATGCGGTCTCGTGTCACCTTCGCCAGGATCGAGGCGGCGGCGATCGACAGGCAGCGGGAATCGCCCCGCACGATCCTCCGGGTGATGCCGCCGCCGACGAAGTCCCACTTGCCGTCGAGCAGGACCCGGCCTGGCGTGACCCCGAGGGCGTCGAGCGCCCGGCGGGCCGCCAGTCGCTGGGCCTCGCTCATCCCCAGCTCGTCGCACTCCTCGGCCGACGCGTGCCCGACCGCCCACGCCAGGCACCAGCCGCCGATCCGGTCGAACAGTGCCTCGCGTTCCGAGGCCAGCAGCTGCTTCGAGTCCCGGACCTTGTACACGCGGCGGTCCCGGGGCAGCACCGCGGCGCCGACCGTCAGGGGCCCGGCCCAGGCGCCCCGGCCCACCTCGTCCATGCCCACGACCACCTCGTGGCCGGCCTCCCAGAGCTCACGCTCGACGGAGAGCGACGGCGACCGCCCCTGCAGCGCTTTGCGAAGCATCGGTGCCGTCGCGGAGACCATCGCGGGCGACACTAGTAGGACCCCCCGGAACGTCGCGCCCGTCCATCGGTCACCGCAGTTTGGCGATGTTGGGCGCCTCGTCGGCCTCCGCGTCGGTTCCAAGGAACGCGTCGATCATCTCGTCGGCCAGCGCCGGCGACGTCAGCCGCAGGCCGAGGGCCAGGACGTTGGCGTCGTTCCAGCGGCGGGCGCCGGCCGCGGTCTCGGGGTCCGTGCACAGCGCGGCCCGCACCCCCGGCACCTTGTTGGCGGCCATGGACACGCCGGTTCCGGTCCAGCAGCACACCACGCCCCGGTCGGCTCCGCCGCCAGCGACGGCCTGGCCCACGCCACGACCGACGTCGGGCCAGGGGTCGCCCTCCCCCACCACCACGACCTCGTGTCCCCGCTCGGTCAGCGCGCGCTTGATCCCGTCGGTCAGATCAGTCCGCTCGTCGGTCCCGAAGGCGATCCGCACCGAGCCAAGGCTACGGATCTGCCGCGCAGCGCGCTAAACCCATCACATGCGGCGCTACCGGGTCACGGACGGCAAGGACTTCGCGCTGGCCAAATGGGACCCGGCCGACACGTCGGCGTTCGACGGGGGGAAGGCCGATGGACGCGCCGAGCTGGCCAAGATGACTGCCCAGCTCGACGACCTGCAGGAGAAGTTCTACGCCGGCAACCGCCACAAGCTGCTGGTAGTGCTCCAGGGCACCGACACGGCGGGCAAGGGTGGCGCGATCCGGAAGGTGTTCGAGGGGGTGAACCCGGCCGGCGTTCAGGTCGCCTCGTTCAAGGCTCCCACGGAGGCGGAGCTGGCTCACGACTTCCTGTGGCGCGTTCATCCCCGCGCCCCCGCCAACGGCCAGATCGCGATCTTCGACCGCAGCCACTACGAGGACGTGCTCATCGTGCGTGTGCACGACCTCGTGCCGCCGAAGCGATGGCGGGCCCGCTACACCCACATCCGCAACTTCGAGAAGATGCTGGCGGACGAGGGCACCACCATCCTCAAGTTCTTCCTGCACATCTCGAAGGACGAGCAGGCCGAGCGGCTCAGGGCACGCCTCGAGAACCCGGCGAAGCACTGGAAGTTCCGCGTCGGCGACCTCGAGGAGCGGGAGCGTTGGGACGACTACCAGGACGCCTACGAGGAGGCGATCCGGCGCACCGCAGCCGGCCACGCGCCCTGGATCGTGGTGCCCGCCAACCGGAAGTGGTACCGCGACCTGGTGATCTGCCAGACCCTCATCGACACCCTCGAGCGCCTTGACCTGCGCTACCCGGACCCCGTCGACGACCTCTCCGGCATCGTCGTCGAGTGAGCGCGCCCGGCGCTCAACGGGTAAGGATCGGCCTGCGTCGGCGGTTGTTACCGTGAGCCGGTGGCGCTTGCGGCGCTGGTGGTGTCGATCCTCGCACTGCTGGTTTCGGCGCTCGCGTACTGGCGGCAGGTGAGGTGGTCCAGGGTCGCGGGCAGGGCTCACGTGAGGATCGCGGCAATCGAAGGTGAACGCGACACGACCGCCCTGCTCGAGCGGATGCGAGCCGCATTGTCTGTCACGTTCGAGCCCGCCGGCACGGGCAGCCGCATGCTGGTGGTCCGAAACGAGGGTCCGGCGACCGCCCATGGGGTGACCATCGACCTCGCTCCGAGGGCCGCGCCTCCCGGGCGGCGATGGCCACTGCGGTCGGGCGTCGCCCCCGAGCTGCTCGACTCCCCGTTCCCGGCGACCATCTCACCCCGGGCCAAAGCCACCGCGCTCCTGAACGAGAGCCTCGCCACGGCTACGCAGCTCACGGGCACGCTCAAGTGGATGGACGGCGAGGGCTCCCACGAGGAGCACCTCGACCTGTCGCTCCGCTGAGCACGGCCACCCGAACCGGGGCGAGAGGTGGTTCAGGACCGTCCGGCGTCATGAGGCGTCCTGGCGAACCGCCTCGCCGTGGATGAAGAGCCCTTGGTGCTCACGAACGGTGCTCGACCAGCCCAAGTTCGCGAGCTGCTGCTCGAGCTCAGCGGGGCTCCACGCTCGCTTGACGATGTGGAACTGACGGCCATCCGCCAGTGTCCGCACGCTCACACCCCGGTCGAGCCACGTTCGGCTCCAGGGTGTTCGCGCCTGGCGACCGTCGGCCGAAGCCGCCAGTTCCACGGGGATTGCGTTGTCGGTGAAGAAGACACGCCCCCCGGGTCGCAACGCGCCTGCGACCAACCGCCAGAACCACTCGAAGCGTCGCGGAGGAACGTGCGAGAGCCAGAATCCGAAGGCGATGACATCGAACCGGGCCGGCGGCCGCCAGTCGAACACGTCTGCCTGGAGGAAGGCCACGCGGGAGGCGTCGGCGACCTTGGTCCGGGCGATGGCCAGGGCCTCGTCCGAGGCGTCGACCGCGGTGATGCGCTCCACACCGTCGACCGCGGCGAGCACAGCGGTGAGGTTGCCGGTCCCCGCCGCGATCTCCAGGACATCGCCGGCGGGGGTGAACGCACGAAGCGCATCTTCGAGCTCCCGCTTGCCCGCCTCCCAACGCCGGCCGAACGCGTCATCCGACTCGTAGGGTCCCGTGCGAAGCCACCAGTTGTCGTACTCGGGCGCCCGTGCGCGGTAGTAGGCGATCTGCTCTTGCACCAGCGTTTCCGGATCGGGCACCTGCACGGCCACCACGTTT
>JBKOUY010000060.1:0-19904 GCA_046723645.1 Actinomycetota bacterium
CCACGGCACGATGGAGTGGTTCGACCACGACTTGCAGGTCGGTGGCGGCCGACGAGGCCACGGCCGGCGCCGTATCCGACCTCGGCGTTGATCTACGCCCGTACCCGTCACACCACCTCTCGGGCGGGTGATTCGGGCCCCGCACGATTACATCCTGGTGAGGGCCGTGATCCCGAGAAGCCGGACTACGTCTAGGACGGCATCCTCGGCTCGGACCTGGTGGTCCGCGAGCCGGGGTCGAGGCGGCGCATGACAGAACGACGCCACCGCCAAAGTGCTTGCCACCGAGCACGCGGTGCTGGATTGGACCGAATCGCCGAAGCATCGACGCCGCCCTTGACGATCCCCCAAAGGGCGGGGCGCTGCTTCGGATGACCGGCGAACCGCCCGCAATCGCAACCTCGCCGTTGGACTGTCACCCGCTCGACGCAATGCTTGGTCTCCGAGGGGTGACGGTCGGTGCCCACCGGGCGCATGCGCAAGCGTGTTCAGGGCGTCTGGCCGACGTGTCGGCGGTGCGCGCCAAGTCTGGGATCCGGTTGAACAGGCGGGGGAGCGTGTTGGTGTCAGTGGGCGGTTCGTGTCCGCAGATAGCGGTAGAGGCCGAAGCCCACGATGGCGACGATCGCCACGACGAGGGATTCCATGATCGTTCCCTTCTTGGCCCCGGGGTGGTAACCGCCGACGACAGCCACCACCCCAGCGCTGTTGTCGCAGCGTACACTTGAACATAGAAACATGCAATTAAGTTCTAGAATCTAGGGTAGGGTGTGTGCATGGGACGTTGGAGTTCCTCACCAACCGTGCACGAGCCCCGCTGTGCATCGCCCACGACCCTGGCGTGCGGCTGCGTGACATCGCCAGTACCGCATCCAGGAGCACGTGCCGTTGGGGGATGCGATCAGCCAGGAACCGACCATCGCCGAGATGCTCGACCTCCTGGTCGGCGTGAACGTCCACCGCAACCCGCACAACCAGGACAGGACGCACGATGGCTGACATCTCACCCCGCAAACCCGGCGGCAAGAAACCTCGGCAACACACGCTCAACGAGAGCAACCAGGAATCTCGAGCGCCCGAGCGGGTCGGCCCCGTTGGAGACGGCGGACCAGCGCCGTCAGTGACGCGACCCGTGGGCTGTTGGTATGGAGACCCGCAGCACCAGCCCAGGATGGGCTGGTGCCCACCCTCGTGCAATGGTCCGGTGACCCACAGCGAACGAGCCGGCAACGGTGATCAGCACGTCTACTGCGAACCGCACGCCTACTGGCGTCGCAAGACGATCCGGTTGCCACTCGTGCGGCGAATGCAACTACGCGAGCTGCCCGAACCCTCCGACCCGGTCCGCCGCACTTCCACGCGGAGGACGGCAGCCACGAGGCACCGATCATGATCGGCGACGGCTGCGTCTTCGCGGGTTCGCTTCCGCCCGGCGTTGCGACTGGTGCAGGAGCGCTTCGATCTCTCACGGCGGAAGGTCGCTTCAGAGGTTGATCGAGCCGCGCTCGGAGTGACGGCATCGGTTTAGGAACGCCTGCCACCGCGCAGTCCGTCGACTGCGACGTCGACGGGGATGGTGCCACCAGCAGCGGCGGGGGCCCAGGCGACGTCGGCAGCACTCTCACGTCCCGACAGGTCCAGCTCCACGATCGACCACTCGTCGTTGGAGCGCTCGAGGCTGATCCGGAAGTGCTCGTCATCGTCGAGGTCGACGTATCGCTCGGCCTCGACCGACGGCGAGCGGCCGGTCGGCACCGCTCCCAGCAGCACGAGCACACCGTCTCCCAGGACGGGCTCACCGTCGGCGGTGTCGTCGATCGCCTCGGCCTTCTCGTCCACGAAACGGATGGTGGCGAAGTCCTCGAGCATCTCGACGACGGCCGCTTGCACCTCTAGGGAGATAACACGCTGCTCATCGAGAGAGCCGGCATAGACGACCCGTTCGAGTTCCTCGGTCTCACCGCCAGGATCGGCCGACTCGTTGAGTGCGAGCGCTCGGATGACCACGGCGTACACGTTGGCCTCCCGCTCGTGCTCACTCGGGTCCCCTGAGCCGCAAGAGCCCACGGCCAGTGTGACGGCCATGGCCGCGGCCATGAACGGTGCCACCTCTCGACGTGTGAGCCTGCCCAGGATGACCTCCCGCGACGCTTGGGCCGGACAGTATCGCCTGCTCAGTAGCATCCGGGGAGTTCCAGGTCGGGGGTCCACAGGGGAGCGAACCGCTGCTGCAGCGCATCTTCGGGTCACTGCCGTTTGCCCGGCTCGCGCATGTGCACGCGGTGAGCGCCAGCGCCGACGCGTTCTTCGCCGTCTCGCTCGCCGGCTCGCTCTTTTTCAACGTGTCGGTCGATGCCGCCCGGCCGCGTGTGATCCTGTACCTGGCCCTGACCATGGCGCCGTTTGCAATCGTCGCGCCCCTGATCGGCCCGCTGGTCGACCGCTACAGCCGAGCACGGACCGGCGTCATCGCCCTGACTCTGCTGGTTAGAGGAATCCTCTGCCTGTTCATCGCGGGCGACCTCAAGAGCCTCTTCTTCTACCCCGAAGCCTTCGGTGTCCTTGTGCTCGGCAAGGGGTACTCGATCGCCAAGAGCACCGCGGTCCCGGGACTGATCAACGATCCCGGCGGACTTGTGGCCGCCAACTCGCGCTTGTCACGCCTGTCAAGCGTCGCTGGCGCTGGCGCGGGAGCCGCCGCCGTAGGAGTTCTGCACCTGGGCGGAGCGCCACTCGTCCTTCGCCTCGGATCGCTCGTGTACTTCGCCGGGGCCGCCCTAGCCTTGCGGATCCCGCCCGTCAGCGAGCCAACCCCTGACCAGGAGCTCCACCAAGCCGAAGCAGAGGTCCACACACGGCCGGTGATCCTCGGCGCCTCGGCCGTCACGACCCTCCGTGCCAGCATCGGGTTCCTCACCTTCCTGATCGCCTTCGGATTCCGTCGGGCCAGCGAGCCCGTCTGGCTCTACGGCGTCGCCCTCGCCGCCCTCGGTGTCGGAAGCTTCGTGGCGACGATCCTCACCCCGGCGATCAGGCGGCGCTGGCTCCGCGAAGAGCAGCTGTTCGCCGCCGCACTGCTGCTCGCCAGCGTCGCCACGCTCTACAGCGCGTGGCGTGTCGGCCGTGCCAGCGTGCTTGTCGCCAGCTTCGCGGTCGGCTTGGCGGCCAACGTCGGGCGCCAAGCGTTCGACAGCATCCTCCAGCGCGATGCGCCCGACGCTGCACGAGGCCGGTTCTTCGCCCGGTTCGAAACTCGTTTCCAGCTCGCGTGGGTGGTAGGCGCGCTGGTGCCGGTCGTCTTGCAGTCGAGCACGCGCACCGGGCTCACGGTGCTGGGGGCGGTGTTCGCCGTCGCCCTCGCCGCCTGCCTCGCCGGCGTATCGATCGAAGGGAGCCTGGCTCGACGACTTTGGAGCGTCCTTGGCCGCGCCGGCAAGACCCGGGCGCCCAGATGACCGCCATCACCCGGCCGGACACGCAGCAATGGCGACAGACCTGTCACTCGACGTAGCCAGCAACGCAGTCAACCGCGCCTTCATTCGGCGTTTGTCGGCGACCGTCCATACGACCATTTTGCGCGGTGGCTAGTGGTGAATGGCTGATCGACGTAGCCAGTAACGTAGCCAGACTCGGGCGAGTGCCACGTCCCGAGACGACAGCACGCCAAACGATCACATCCGAGTGGGTGGTACCACATAGACCATCGAGGCCTTCCCGAGCAGGACAAACGCGGCGAACGAGGGCTGCAATCTTGGCAGTGGGTGACTCGGTGAAGGACTGCATGGACGGGCGAAATGGTCCATGACGCGCAAGGGGTCGGGGGGTTCGCGTCCCTCACGGCCCACGGAAGCCCTGGTCGGGGGTATGGCAGCCGGCGCAGCGCCGACCGGGGTCCAACCGTCTGGCGACTCCGGCGGGAAATCAGGCGTGTCACTCGTTGATGGCGTGGGCGTCCAGGTGGCCGGTCGCCGTCCGATCATCAACGTTCGGTGTCCGCAGCAGGTAGCCGATCCGCTGGAGGAATTCGGGCTCCCGGTACCACATGTCCTGGCTAGCCATCCCACGCAGAACGGCGTCGTCGACCTGGTAGGTGAGCGCCCGGACATGGACCACCGCCTGGTTCGTGGCTGCGGTGCCCGCGATGCGGGCCGCCTCATCCACCAGTCTGAGCAGCACGGCGCGCTCAACGCCGAGGCGATCGCCTTCGGCTGCCGCCCGACGCTCGTCGTCCGTTCGGCGTAGCTCGTAGTCGAGCCGCCTGGTTTCGATCCGCGCTTGCATCCTGGCCTGGGCAATGCCGGCGCTGGCAGCGATCATGCCGCCGATCGACGTCCCCACGATGGTGAGGATGGCTGGCCCCAGGTCCGCCACGCCGGCCAACGTACCGCAAAGCCCACGGGAGGCCCTGGTCAGAGGGGATCTGCAACGGAGCTGCTTGCCTTAGGCTGCTGCCGAACGATGGACAGGAGGTAGGCCGATGATTGCTCGGGTCTGGAGGGGTGCGGTCGCCGCCGAGGATGGCGACGCCTACGCGGCCTACCTCGAGGAAACCGGTGTCGCCGACTATCGGGCGACTCCCGGCAATCGGGCTGTCCAGGTCCTGCGGCGCGAGGTCGACAACCAGACCGAGTTCGTCCTCGTGACCCTCTGGGATTCGACCGAAGCGATCAGGGCCTTTGCCGGCGACGACATCGAAGTCGCCGTCTACTACGACGAGGACGACCGCTACCTCCTCGATCGCGAGCCGCGGGTCGCCCACTACGCCGTCACGATCTTCGACTGAAGCCCAGCTCAGCCCCGTCCGACTTCATTGGTGGGCACTTGACGGCGAGATGATCATGGTGGGCGGGGATGGCCCGGGGGCCGTTCGCCGGGAACCGACCTGTCGGAGGGATGCCATGAGACGGGCGTTGGTTGTCGTCACCGTGTTCGCCGCCACGCTCCAGCTGGTGGCGACGACATCAGAAGCTTCGCCCGACCATTGGGCCTCGAGCGTTCCCTTCACCACTCAGGTCGCCAGTTCACCCTTCCGGGCGGGTGGCTATCCCGTTCCACCCGGGAGCGACGCCCCACTGCCCGGCACCTGCCGCCTCGGGGATTACAACGCCAACGCCTCGGAGTCGTGGATTGCGGTGCAGCCGGGGACAGAGAACCTGGTCGGCACCTCGAAGGTGTTCTTCGAGAAGTTCAGCACCTTCTACGACTTCCACCTCGGCTCGTACACCATCGAGGCCGGCAAGCCGGTGGATTCCAACATCGTGCAGGGCTACGAGTGCATCTCGACGGGGACGCAGGACATGCCCCCGAGCTGGATGAACAACACGGATCCCAACGCCGACTTCGACACCCAGGGCCGGGTCTACCAGGCGACGCTCCCGTTCAATCCGTGGTGGGAGAACTTCATCCACCCCGACGGCGCGATCGGCGTGTCCTACAGCGATGACCTCGGCCGGACCTGGGTGGCCGGCAACGGTGGGAACTACCTCGCGAGCATCCCCAACGCGTCTTCGAAGACGCTCGGGCAGGTCGAGGACAAGCAGTGGATCGCCGTCAACCACTTCCCGGGAACCGCCTTCCAGGACCACGTCTACGCCATGTGGACGGTCTTCAACGGTTCCACGGGACAGATCTGGTACTCGGTGTCACGAGACCGGGGCCAGACGTTCTCGGAGCCCCGGAGGCTCACCCCGCCCAGTGAGGTCGGTGCGTCCAACACGTACGTGTACCCGTCGGTCGACGCCGCCGGACACGTCTATGTGGCGATCGCGTCGTTCCCGAATCCCAGCGTGGGCACCGAGGCCACGATCTACGTGACCCGCTCCACCGACGACGCCGCGACGTGGGGTCCGTTCGTGCCGGTGGCCTCGGCGCAGATCATCTCTGGGTGCTGCCTCCCGAACACCACCTTCCGCGACGGCATCCTCGAGAACTTCGCGGCCAGCCCCAGTCATCCCGGGCACGCGTACGTGACCTGGGAAGACTGGGACGGGACGCAGATGGACGTGATGTTCTCCCAGTCGACAGACGGTGGGGCGACCTGGTCGGAGCCCCTCACCGTCAACGACAACGTCGACGGCGCGACCCCCACCGATCAGTTCCAACCGTCGGTAGCCGCCGGACCGGATGGCGCCGTGGCCGTGGCGTTCTACGACCGTCGGATGCCCTGCCCCTCGGATCCGGCCATCGTGCCCGAGCATGTCGGCCGGGAGAACTTCTGCATCGACGTCTCGCTCCAAGCGTTCCAGGACGACGGGGGCGGTGCCGTCCCGGTGGGGGACAACGTCCGGATCACCGACTTCTCCTGGGATCCCGAGCAGCCCGATCAGACGATCGACGGCATCGACCAGATGGCTTGTGCCAACCACGAGGACCCCTGCACCGAGAACGCGTTCATCGGTGACTACTTCGGCCTGGCCATCTCGGAGGACAACATCTACGCGCTGTTCGTCTCGACCCACTACCCCAGCACGGTCATGGGCGATGACGGCGGGCCGGTGCACTACCAACAGCAGGTCCTGGCGACGGTCGCTCGTTCGGATCTGGGATTGCCCTGACGGACGAGCGGAGCGCCACATTCAGTTCATCCTCTGATGCGAGGGGCTGAGCGGGGTCGATGAGAACCTGAGCTGAGGGTCGGCGACGCTCAAGACCGGGTTCAGCTGCAGCCGCTGCGTGGCCGACTCGGTGCCGGATGACTGTGGCCCGTAGGGTGGCGGTGTGCGCAGTTTGCGCTGGTGACGCAGCCCGGTGTCCGTCGCCGGTGCAGGCGCTTCCGCTCACCAGCTCACGGGACGCGCGTACCCGAAGGAAGCCATTGTCCACCGATCAAGTCAGCCTGTTCCTGGCGCTGCTCGCCTTGCTCGCGGAGCTCGCCGCGGCTGTTCTCCTCGCCGCCATCCTGGTCCGGGCTGCGCGACCAAGGGCCCGGTGGCCCATGGAGTTGCTTGCCGCCGTGCAGCCCGTCGCCCTCGTGGTAGCGGCGGCCGTGGCGATCGTGGCGACGCTCGGCAGCCTCTACTACTCCGAGGTCGCCAACTTCCCCCCTTGCCGGCTGTGTTGGTTCCAGCGCATCGGGATGTACCCCCTGGCTGTGATCCTGCCCATCGCAGCCTGGCGCCGGGACCGGTCCGTGCGCTGGTACGCATTGCCATTGGCCGTGGGTGGCGGACTCGTGTCCGTCTACCACGTGCTGATCGAGCGCTATCCGTCGCTCGAGTCGGGCTCCTGTGACCCCACTAACCCGTGTTCGATCATCTGGGTTGAGCGGCTCGGGTATCTGACGATTCCAACCATGGCGCTGTCCGGGTTCGCCCTGATCGCCGTTCTGCTCTCGCTCCCCCAGGAGATCCCATGACACGCTCATCACCGCCCACCACCCGCCGGCGGGCCACGAAGCCGAACCGGACACCGATCTTCGTCCTCGCCGCCGTTGTGGCCGCCGTGGTCGTCGCCCTGGTGGTGGCCCTGGCGGTCGGAGGCAACGGCGACGACACGGCCAGCAACACCGGCAACGGCGACCCGGCGACGACCGGCACCGTCACCGTGTTTGGCGAGGCCCTTCCAGCGTTCAGCGCCACGGCCGACGACCCGGCCGTCGGCCAGACCCTGCCGACCCTCGAGGGCCACGACCAGAGCGGCGCCCCGATGACCATCAGCGGTGACGGGCGACCCACGATGATCATGTTCGTCGCCCACTGGTGCCCGCATTGCCAGCGCGAGGTGCCGGTCGTCCAGCACTGGGTCGACGACGGCCGCCTGCCGCAAGGAGTCGACCTGGTGTCGGTGTCCACGGCCATCGATCCCAACCGTCCCAACTATCCGCCGGATGCGTGGCTCGCCGACGAAGGCTGGACCGCGCCCGTGCTCGTCGACGCGGACAACTCGGCGGCCCAAGCGGTCGGGTTGTCCGCCTACCCGTTCTTCGTCGCCATCGACGGCGAAGGCCGCGTCGTCCTACGCGCCAGCGGCGAGCTCACGACCGACCAGCTCGACGCCATCGCGTCGTCCCTGACACAAGGTGCAGACCAGTAACCACGCCTGATGCAAGTGCGGGCGGAGGGCGGCGCCGTGTTGCGTGCCGACCCGCTAGCCGGCGGGGCGGGGCGTCTCGACCAGCCGGTTCGCCATGACGTCCTCGAGGCGGGTCCGCGTGCCGTCCGGGTACTGAATCTCGAGCGTGCGCACCCGCGCCGCGTCGCCCAGCCCGAATAACACGCGCGGATCCTCGGACGAGAGGTAGCTCCCGCCGGCCTGCACCTGCCGGACCAGCTTGCGTCCGTCCGGCAACACGGCGGTGACCCGCGCCCCCGGCGAGAACCCGGGCAGGCGTACCGCCAGCCAGTTCCCACCGGTCGCGGTGTTCTCGAGCAGGATCACCGGCCCGCCGATCGAGTTGATCGCGATGTCCGGGTCGCCGTCGTTGTCGTAGTCGGCCGCCGCGAGCCCCCGGCCGTTCGTCCGCAGGCGGGCCTCGCCGCCGGACCTCACGCCCAGGTCCGCGAACCGCAGCGCCGAGCCCGCCGACCGGTTCTCCAGGACCTGGATCGGTTCCGCATCGTCGATCAGGCTGGTGACCGGGATGTCGCCGTTCGTCAGGACGAGGTCGAGGTCGGTGTCCAGATCGAGGTCCACCCAGGAATCGCCCCAGCCGGTGAGCGCCGGCGCGCCCGCGAAGTCGTCCCGGGCGTCGGCGTACCCGCTCGGCTCGGAGCCGGTCGGTATCCCTCGATACGCCGCGTGCCCCTGGCCCCGCGAGTTCGAGACGAACAGGTCGGTCTGGCCGTTCCCGTCGTAGTCGGCGGCGGCGATCCCCATCCCGGCGTTGCCGTCCGCGACGCCGGCGCGCACGGCGACGTCCCGCAGGCGGAAGCCGAGGCGCGCCGGGTCAGCGGCGACGCCTCCCGGCCAGGGCACGTTCCGGTACAGGCGGTTGGGGTCCTCGTCGTTGGCCACGTACACGTCGAGGCGGCCGTCGCCGTCGAGGTCGGTCACCACGGCACCGAGACCGTGCTCGGGCTCGCCGGGATCGATGCCGGCGAGCTCGCCGACCTCGCGGAACCTCGGCCGGCCGCTCCCGTCCGTTCCCAGGTTCAGGTAGAGGAGGTCGCGCACACCGCGATGGTTGGTGGGGTACCCGGTGAGCGAGCCGGGAATGGGAGCGTTCGGGTCGGTGTACCCGGTCACGAAGATGTCCGGGAGCCCGTCGCCGCTCACGTCGCCCACGGCGCCGCCCGCGTGCCAGCCGTATGCGGCGATGCCCGCGGGCCGCGCGATCTCGCTGAAGGTCCCGTCCCCCCGGTTCCACAGCAGCGCGTCGTACGTGTTCGACGTGACGTAGAGGTCCGTGTGGCCGTCCAGGTCGATGTCGGCCGCAACGCATCCGTTGCCGCGCAGCGCGAGGTTGGCCCCCGAGCCGCGACTGACGTCGGTGAACGTCCCGCCCTCGTTGTGGAAGAGGGCGCTGCGCGGGAGGTCGCCCGCCTCCCTCCAGCGGGTGACGTCCCGCTCGGCGTAGGAGTTGACCACGAACAGGTCGAGCCACCCATCGGCGTCGTAGTCGAGCCAGCAGAGGCCCGCGCCCATCGTCGCGGGCGTGTCCGTCGAGCCGGCTGAGAAGCGCGAGGCCCCGTGACGGAAACGCAGGCCCACCTCCCCGGCGACGTCGTGCAGCCGCGGGGCTACGAAGCCCGTCGGGTTCAGCGGCACCGGCGGCTCGGTGGCGGGCGCCGGCGGCTGGGCGGAGGCGTCCCGCTCCCGCCGGACGGTGAACACACCGTCCTGGAGCGACAGCTCGAACGTGCGCTCGAAGCGCAGCGGTTGCGACCCGACGAGCGTGGCCACGGCGATCGGCGGGCCCTGTCCCGTGCCCGGCTCGAGGGTCACGTCGGCATGGTCGACCTCCCCGGCGGGGACGCCGAGCCACGCGAGGGTAGCAAGCACGATCTGCTCCGCAGCGCCGCGGTCCAGCCGCGTGGCGACACTCCGCGAGGGCAGGATCTCGACCTGCGGCAGCTCGCCGCTCGACGCGGCGGGTGCGCCGGCACCGCCCAGGCTCGGCTCCGCCGTGAGCCCGGCGACGAACACGCTTCCGGTCGCGGCGGCCACGGCGACGGCCGTGACCGCGCCCACCGTCGCGCGGCCGGCGGCGCGGATCCGTAGGCGTGTGCGGTCCACGGCGGGACGCGTCCGCTCGGCAGACAGCGCCAGCTCGATCAGGGGCCGCGCCGCGCAGACCAGGGCCAGAGCCCCAAGAACCGCCACTTTCGTCGCGAACTCGCTGACCAGGGGCGCGATCAACAGCACGGCCAGCAGGCCGATGGCGGCGCCGAAGGCCCGCCGCGCCGGCCGCGACTCGGGCACCGTCTTCGGGTCGGTGATCATGAAGAACAGGAAGACCAGGATCTCCGGGGAGAACACGAGGATTCGCCACAGCTCGGCCCCCGTGATCGGTCCGAGGTGCCAGCGCGCGGTCATCGCATGCTCGGTCGTCGCCAGGACGGCGATGCCGGCTGCGAAGACGCCCCAGAAGCTGATTGCGACCCCCAGCAGGTGGAGCCGGCGGAGGATCGCGAAGCCCCCGGCGACGATCAGGGTCAGCGCCAGCACCAGCCAGACCGACATCGGCCCCCACCAGAAGTCGAGGGGCTCGGCCCGCGCGGGGCCGAGCACCAGGAAGCAGGCGACCAGCCCGAAGTTCGACGGGTTGAAGACGTGCCGGCCACGGAAGCGGATCACGTACTTCGACAGCAGCGAGATCGCCGCGGTCCCCGCGAAGATCCACCACCCGTGCAGGCTCCACCAGTCGCCGTGCTCGGTACCGGGGACCCGGAGGATGAACGCAACGCCGTTGCCGGTGAGCATGGCGCTGGCGGGCCACATGATCACGCGCCGGTGCCGGAACGTGATCGCGACCTCCAGCACGGCACACGTGAGGATCGAGATCAGGATCTGCGCGATCGAGAGCTGGAAGTCGAAGGCGACCTGCCCCAGGACCTGCAGCGACACGATCACGCCCGCGAGATGCAGGCGAGGGTCCCCCAGGCTCGGCAGCAGCACCGGATAGTCCGTACCGCGGAGGCGCAGGGACCGTGGCGCCGTCACCGGCTCAGTATTGCCGGTTGCCCGAATGCGGGCGGCGTGCGCGTCAGAGGCCGAGCCGTTCGGACGCGAGTCGGGTCCCGTCGACCCGGGCGCCGATCTTGCCGAAGGCGACGTCCCGGGAGGTCGAGGTGTCGTCGGCGAACGGCGAGAACCCGCAGTCGTCGGTCGTGCCGAGTCGGTCGAGCGGCAGCACGTCGGCCGCCTCGAGGACGCGGTCGCGGACCTGCTCGGCGGACTCGACGCGCGGGTCGATCGGATCGATCACGCCCACGAAGATCCGCTGCTCTGGGCGCAGGTTCTCGGCGATCAGCTCGAGTGTGGCCGCGCGGTCCTCCTCGCCGGCGAGCATCACGTAGACGTTGTCGACGTTCATCGCGAACAGCTCGGGAAGCAGCTCCGCGTAGTCGACGTCGGCGCTGTGGGTGGAGTCCTGGTCTCCCCCGGGACAGGTGTGCACGCCGATCCGGGCTCGCTCGTCGTCGGAGAAGCGCTCGAGGACGCGGTTGTTGAGCGCCACGAAGTCCCGGAGCAGGCCGCCCGAGGGGTCGAGCTTGATCGACAGGCGCCCCTCGGTGAAATCGATCTGCACGCGGTGGGCCCCCCGGTCGAGCGATCGCCGGATGTCCTGCTCGCAGGCGTCCACGAGGTCGTCCAGGAACGCGTCGCGCCCGTAGCCATCCAGGCCGTCGGGCGGGTAGATCAAGCTCAACGCGGAGGCGGCGATCACGGCCTGCTTTACGGGCACGTGCGCGTGGCGCTGCGCCGCCTCCAGGTAGCCGTCTGCGTGGCGGCCGAACCGGAAGGGCCCCGACGTGAGCCGCGGCAGCTGCCTGGTATGACCGTCGGCGAACGGGATCACCGCGCCGTCCGGCGCCAGGTTCCCCAGTCCCTCCAGCGGATAGGTCGCGAAGCTCGACTTCGCCTGCTCTCCGTCCGAGATCACGGGCGAGCCCGTCGCCTCGAACCGCTCGATCGTGTCGAGGAGCGCGCGGTCCTGGAGCTCCTGGAGCGCGTCGGGCGAGATCTCGCCCCGACCGAGGGCCGCCATGCCGTCGATCAGCTCCTGGGGTCGGGGGACGCTGCCGATGGGCTCGGTGGGGATCAAGGCGCCCTCCTCGGGTCGGCTCGCGGTCCCTGGGTCGGCGCACCATAGTGTCTCGTCGGCGACGGATCGCCGCCCCGGCGTTCCGATGCGCCGCCGCAGGTACGCTCCTGGTGGCATGCTCGAGGGAGGCGGTGCGGATGGCGACGATCTGATGGCCATCGACGAGCTGCGGTCGCTCTTCCTGTTCGCCGGGCTGACCGACGAGCAGCTGCAGCAGCTGGACGACGCGAGCGACGTCGTCCCGTTCGCCGAGGGCGACGTGCTCTTTCGGGAGGGCGAGCCCTCCGAGTTCTGGTGGGTCCTGCTCGACGGCCGGATCGAGCTCCTCCGCCGGTCGGGCCACGAGGTTGCGGCCGTGGCCGTGATGGACCGCCCCGGGCTCTGGGCGGGGGGCTTCCAGGCATGGACCGACGCGGTCGGCTACCTCGCTACCGCCCACGCGCTGGACCCGGGCCGGATCCTGCGCGTGCCGGCGCCGGCGCTGGGCGAGTTCGTCCAGGCCTGGTTTCCCTTCGGTATCCACCTGATCCAGGGCTTCTTCCAGACCGTTCGCATGGTCGACGCGGTGTCGCGCCAGCGTGACTCCCTCATCGCGCTCGGAACGCTCGCCGCGGGCCTCGCCCACGAGCTGAACAACCCGGCGTCGGCGGCGACTCGCGCGGTCGACGAGCTGCAGGCGACCTCCGACCGGCAGCTCATGGCGCTGGTGCACCTCGCCCAGGGATCGATGTCGGCCGAACAGTTCCTGGCCCTCGACGCCTTGCGGCGGGGGCTGGATCCCGCGCCGGCCGGTGCCGATCCGCTGGCGGTTGCGGACCGTGAGGACGCGTTGGCCGACTGGCTCGACGCCCACGGCGTCCCCCATTCGTGGGAGGTCGCTCCGGCCCTCGCCCTGGCCGGCGCCGACGTCGCCTGGTGCGAGCGGGTCGCGCAGCTGCTCGAGCCCGAATCGCTCGCGACCGGCCTCGAGTGGGCGGCGAGCGCGCTGTCGATGACGACGCTGCTTTCGGAGATCAAGGAGTCGACGGGGCGCGTGTCCAACCTCGTGGCGACGGTGAAGTCGTACTCGCAGCTCGACCGGGCCTCGGTCCAGGACATCGACGTCACCGAGGGGATCGACAGCACGCTGGTGGTCCTCGGCGACAAGCTGCACGACGGCATCTCCGTCGTCCGTGACTACGCCGACGACCTGCCACGTATCGAGGCGATCCCTGGCGAGCTCAACCAGGTCTGGACGAACCTGTTCGACAACGCCATCCACGCCATGGAGGGCAAGGGCACCCTCCGGGTGTCGGCGCGCTCCGATGGTGACTATGTCGTCGTCGAGGTCGCCGACACCGGGCACGGCATGACACCCGACGTGCAGGCCCGCGTGTTCGAGCCGTTCTTCACCACGAAGGACGTGGGCAAGGGCACGGGCCTCGGGCTGGACATCTCTCGCCGGATCGTGGTGGACCGCCACCACGGCGAGATCGACGTCGCGTCGCAGCCGGGCCAGACGGTCATGACGGTCAGGCTCCCGAGGCGGCGCATGTGAGGCGCCACCCGGGGGACGTCAGCGAGGTGCCTGACCGGCCTGGCCGTCAGCGGTGGCCTCGCAGCCGGGCCGTCCGCAGGGCCTCGCGCACGGCGGGAAGCCCGACCGCGTCGACGTGCGCGGTCACCACACGATGCGCGGCGTCCATCGCCTCGTCGGGTGTGTCGTAGCCGCCCAGCCACAGCCCATCGGGATACCCCGACGCCTCGCTGGGGACGAACGCACCCCAGCGGCCGTCCCAGCCGGGCACGACGTGGGCGAACGAGTAGCCCGTGGCGTCGCTGCCCTCCCAGCCGTCCCGGAAGGTCTTGCGGCTCCACACCAGGCCCACTCCACGAACGTACGTTCGTGGTGCCGGCGCCTCAAGGTCGATATCGTGCCGACCCGTGTGCGGCCGATTCACGTCCTCGTCACCGCCCGACGTGGTCGCCGCCTACTTCGACGCCGCGATCCGGGACACGCTGGCAGAACCGTCGTGGAACGTGGCGCCCACCGACGCCGTCCACGCCGTGCTCGAGGCCGAGAACGAGCGGAGCCTCGACGTCCTGCGCTGGGGCCTGGTGCCCTGGTGGTCGAAGGACGCCCGGCGGGCCGCGCGGATGATCAACGCCCGGGCGGAGACCCTTGCGTCCAAGCCGGCATTCCGCGAGGCGTTCGAGAAGCGCCGCTGCATCGTCCCCGCCGATGGCTTCTACGAGTGGCGCGTCCTTGAGGACGGCAAGTCCAAGCAGCCCCACTTCATCGGCCGCGCCGACGGCGATCCCATGGCGTTCGCCGGGCTCGGGGCGATCTGGCGCACTCCCGACGGCGGGCGGCTGCGGACCTGCTCCATCGTCACGACCCGGGCCAACGACACCGTCGCCCCGCTGCACGACCGGATGCCGGTCATCCTGCCGCCGTCGGCCTGGGATGCGTGGCTCGATCCCGCCAACTGGGACACGGTGACGCTCGCCCGCCTGCTGGTGCCGGCGCCGGCCGAGCTGCTGATCGCCTATCCGGTGTCGGACCTCGTGAACAGCGTGCGCAACAACGGGCCCGAGCTGGTCGCCGAGGCGACCGGCTGACCCCGGGCAGCGGCCCCGTAGGCCCGGCGCGCACCGACCCCCGCAGGGGGGAACCTTGCGCGGGGGCCGGTGGCTCCCCGGCCTCCTACCCGTGTCACCCCGCGGCGATACACCCGGCGAGCACGCGCTGCCGCCCCCCAGCCGACGGCCGGGGGGCGGCGCGCTCCAGCCCCTGGACGGGCAGGCCAAAGGGCTGTCGCCCCGGACTGATACCCGAACGGTCACCGGACGAGACCTGTCAGAGATGGGGCGCCGACGAGCCCGGGGCCTGGTCAGCGCCAGGGTGACTACGAACGCCCGTCGGCGTTCTGGCCCTCCGCGTCGCGACGCTGACGAAGCTGCTCGATGATGAACGAGCTGTGTCGGTCGAGCGCCTCGTCGAACTCGTCGGGCGTGATGATGCCCTTCTCCACCAGCAGGTCCCGCAGGGCCAGCACGGCGGCGGTGGACGCGACGATCCCGCCCTCGGCCGGGTCGAGCGGCTGGTCCGCCGTCACGCCGGATAGCTTGCCACCCCTACCCCAGGTCACGGCGGCGTGAGCTGGGCGGCTTCTCGTGCTGGCCACTGTGCGGCCCTCCACGGGGTCATGCGTCGCGGACCCACGCTTCGTCGTCGCCGGCAGGCTCCGCCACGAGGTGAACCTCGAGTAGTTCGAGGCCGAGGGCGTGTATTCGGGCGATCATGCCCTGGAGCCCCGCCTGATCGGGCACGCCGCTACGCACCGTTGTCACGCCATGACGGGAGGTGACGTCACACCCCGCGAACGCAGCGGCCAATGTGTGACTGGCGTTGCCCTTGAACGAAAGTTCGTAAACCAGCTCAGACATGTCCTGCCCTTGGATGGTCGACGGGGGACGACATGCACCGTGGCCGAGCCCCCGGTGACCGGTCACCCCCCAGTGGTGGGTGAAACTTCCCGAACCGGCCGCCCGCCGGATTGGGTGTTGCCACCCGGACGTCGTCCACTCCCACCCGGCATCGCCGTGGTGCCCGGTGGCTACGCTGCCACGGCAGGAGGACAGCAGCCAGGTCGGGCCGAAGGCGGGAGCTCGATGAGCGTTGAAGAGATGGTGGTGGCTCGGGCGAAGTTCGGGGTACCGCGCGTCCCCAACGCCACGGTGCGCCGCGACGACCTGGTCGACCGGCTCGACGCCGCAGACTGTCCGGTCACGCTCGTCGTCGCTGCGCCGGGGTCCGGCAAGACGGCGCTGCTCGCCCAGTGGGTGGGAACGGCCGACCGCTCGATCAGCTGGATGTCGTGCGACGCGACCGACGCCCAACCGCTCTGCTTCTGGCGGAGCGTCATCACGAGCGTCGCCCAGACGTGCCACGACCTCGGCATTGCGGCTGCCGAGCTCGTCGAGGAACCCAGCACCGAACGGCTCGCAATCGGGTTGGCGAACGAGCTCACCGCGTTGGACCAACCGTGCGTGATCGTCATCGACGACTTCCACCTGGCCCGCCCGGAACCGGCGGTCATGGCTGCGTTCATTGCCGCGCTGCCACCATCGACGCGCCTCGTGCTCGCGACGCGTTCGGACCCGCCGTTCCCCCTCGGACGACTGCGGGTGCAGGGCAAGCTGCTGGAGCTTCGCCAAGCCGAGCTCGCACTCACCACCGACGAGGCGCACCGGCTGCTGACCGACCTGGGGGTCGTTCTCCGGAACGACGAGCTACGCCAACTCGTCGCGCTCACCGAGGGCTGGCCCGCCGGTGTTCACCTCGCTGGCCTGTGGGCGCGGGCACACGCCGATCCGAGCGGGCTCCTGCGCACGATGGGGGCGACGGACCGCAGCCTCGTCGACTTCCTGATGACCGAGGTGATCGAACTTCAGCCTCCGGACATCGTCGACTTCCTCATGGTCAGCGCCGAGCTCGAGTGGTTCGATGCCGAGCTCTGCGACGACGTCTGCTCGCGCAACGACAGCGCCGAGATGTTGGCGAGGGTGCGGGCCGCCAACCTGTTCCTGATCGAGCCGAACCGGGAGGGCGCGAGGTACCGATATCACCATCTGTTCGGTCAGTTCCTCCGCGCCCACCTGCGCGCCGTCGCGCCCGAACGCCTCCCGGCGATCCATCGCGCCGCGGCCGCCGCCAGCCTGTCGCGTCGCGATCCCATGAGCGCGGTGGGGCACAGCCTCCGGGCACGCGACCCGGGTGCGGCCATGGCGCAGCTCCAGGGCCACGTGACGAGCGCCTGGTCGATCGAGAATCCTGCGCTCGCCGGTGCCACGACCCGCGCGTGGCTCGACGAACACGATTACTCCGATGCCGAGCGGACGCCCGAGGGTGTCCTCGTGTGCGCAGTCGTGTTCGGCCTGCTCGGCGATCACGAAGAGGCGGCATCGTGGCTTCGGTGGGTGGAGGCCCGCGAAACCGACCTCGAGGCCCAGGATCGGTTCCTGCTGCACGGGGCGTGGGCCCACCACCTCGTCCAGGTCGGCGCCCCCGGCGCGGCGCTGGAGCGAGCTGGCCGGGCTCGCGCCGTGGCCGACCAACACGCCATCGACAGCGTGTGGGCGGAGGCTCTGACCCTGGTGGAAGCGCAGGCGCAGCTGTTGCTCGGTGACCTCGTGACGGCCGAGGCAACGCTCGAGCCGGACCGCGGGCGCCCCGATCTTTCGCCCGTGATCCGGCGGGTCAGGCGGCCGGGATGCGCCTCGCTCATCGCTCTGCAGCGGGGCGAGCTGGACGCTGCCGAGGGGTTGGCCAACGCGGCGATTGCGGCCGCCGACGAGCTCGGCTTGGACGACGGCAACTTCGGGCGTGCCGAGCCCGAGTTCGCCCTCGCCCAGTTGGCGCTCGAGCGCAACCGGCTCGACGACGCCGACTGCCGCCTCGAACAGGTCATGCGGATCGTCGAGGAGGGACGGCGCCCGCCGATCGAGCTGCTTGCCCACCTGCGGCGCGCCCAGGTCGCCTCGGCCCGCGGGGAGTACCAGGCCTCGGTGGAGGCGATTGAACGGGCCCGAGCCGCGATCCCCCACGCCACACCCCCCGTCGCCGCCTGGATCGACCGTACCGAGCTGCGCTTGGCCGTCGAGCGGCGTGACCGAGCCACCGCCGAGCTGATCCAGCCGCGCCTCCCGTCGTCGCCGGAGACGGCGCTGCTCACCGCCCGGCTGCGTCTCGCCGACGACCCCGCGGGGGCGCTCAGCGTGCTCGAAACGGTCGCCGACGGCACCTCGACCCGGCGCCTGAGCGTCGAGCACCAGCTCCTCACGGCAATCGCCCTGGCTCGCTCGAATCCCCCGCAGGCGCACGCGGCCCTCGACACCGCCCTCAGGCTGGCCGAGCCCGTCGGCCTCCACCGCACTGTCCTGGCCGAGGGCCCGGTTCTGTGGAACCTCCTCGAGGCCCACCCGGCCCACGGACGGATCGCCGACTACATCGCCCGCATCCTCGGGAACACGCATCGCGTGAGGCATCCGCCCGTAGCCCCGAGCCAACCAGGCCTTGTCGACCCGCTCAGCGAGCGCGAGCTCACCGTCCTCCGCCTCCTCACCAGCCGCCTCACCTGCAGCGAGATCGCCCGCGAGCTGTACCTGTCCGTGAACACGGTGCGTTCCCACGTCAAGGCCATCTACCGCAAGCTCGGCGTCAATGCACGGGTCGACGCCGTCAAGCGGGGTCACGCTCTGGGCATCGCCTGAGGGCCGCACGCCGCAACCCGCTCACGCCGTTGCCTCGCGCGGTCCCGAGCGCCGAGCGGCGATGTAGCACCGGGCTGTGGCGCTCGTCCGGCACAGGGGGGAGAGCCTGTCCGCCATCTCCCGGGACGCTCGCCACAGCTCGGCATGGGCCAGGCGACCACCCACCCGGGTGACCGGACATCACCCGTCATTGGGTGAACGGTGCCCGCCAACCGGCGCAGGCCCTGCGGTGGGCCGGCCCTCATCGCCAAACGAGCTGAACCATGGGGCCGCCGTTGGACATCGCGGATCACCCGACGGTGGGTGAGGTGTGGTCACCCGAGGCCGGCCTCCAATGCTCGATGTGTTCTTGTCGATGCTGGGGAGACGGATCGCCAAACGACAGCCGTCGGTGAGCGGGCGACACGCGGCGTGTCGGAGCGCCGTCGACGACGTTGCCGTCGCGAGCCGCCGCACCCCGTCCGTCGACCTCGCCAAGCTGGACGAGCTGCACGACCGAGGCCTTCTGAGCGACGAGGAGTACGTGCGCCAGCGGATGCGAGCGCTCGCCTGAGCCCGACGGGTGGGCACGACACCCCGGCGGTTGCAGGGCTGAGGTGGCGCCGGTCCCCCGGCCCGGCGCCACCTCGCCACCTGCGTCAGAAAAGGGTCGCTGCACTCGTGGGTCGAATGCCTTGCTAGCTTGGCGCGGCCTCGTCGACGTCGTCCGTCGACATCGTCGTCGCGGCTCGTTAGGTGGGCACCGTGCTGCAGCGGATCGACATGGTGGCGATGTACGTCCGCGACTGGCCGTCCGCGCTCGCCTGGTATCGCGACAAGCTCGGCTTCGTCGCCGCCTACGTCGAGGACGAGCATCGTTTCGCCGTGCTGGCCCTTTCGGGGGGAGGGCCGGTCCTCCACCTCGTCGGCGACGCCAGCCGCGAGCCCGGTCACCTGAACCGGTGTGTCCCCAACATCGCAGTCGACAACTTCGACGCCACGCTCGCCGACCTGGCGGCGCAGGGCGTGGCGATCGTCGACGTCGTCGACGACCCCGACGACGGATACCGCCTGGCGCGGCTCGCGGACCTCGAGGGCAACGAGCTGAACCTCTACACGACCGTCCCCCGCGGCACGCCTCCGCCGCCTCCGCCGCCTCCGCCGCCGTGACGCCGCTGGTACGTCCAGGTTCACCTCGGCCCCTGGCCGGCCGTGCGTAGCCTGCGAGAATGAGCGTTTCCGAGCAGGACCTCGACTTCCTCGCCACCAACCACTCGGCGGCGATGATCACCGTCGGACGCGACGGCACCCCGAAGGTGGCGCGCGTCGGCGTGGGGCTCGTGGACGGCAAGGTCTGGAGCAGCGGCACCGCCGACCGCGTGCGCACGCGGCGGCTGCGGCGTGACCCCCGCTGCACGTTGTACGTCCACGACAACCGCTTCGCGTGGCTGGCGCTCGAGTCCTC